>NZ_DAINST010000049.1:11352-24402 GCF_036741115.1 Dietzia sp. | reverse complement strand
CCAAGGTGCCACTCAAGGTCATCGAGTCCCCGTACCGGGACCTCAACCGGCCGGTCATCGAGTACGTGCGCCGCGTGCGCGCGCAGAACCCGCGTGACGTCGTGGCGATCTACATCCCCGAGTTCGTCGAGGAGAATTGGTGGGAGAGGGCGCTGCACAACCAGTCCGCGCGCAGACTCACGCGGCGCCTCCTCCAAGAGCCGGGCGTCATGGTCACCTCCGTGCCGTGGAAGATGTCCAGCCTGGATGACGGCGGAGATCCCAGTGGCCTGGCGGCCGCCGATCCCGCGCTCCCCGGGGACGTCGCCCCGACCGAGGAGGCTGAGAAGACCGTGCGGGATCGAGCGACGGGAGACGAGGCATGAGCGCCGGCGGCGACGGCGGGGAGGCCGACAATTCCGGCACGGCCGGCACGGCCGGAAAGTCCGGCGATGTCACCGCGGTGCGCATCGAATCCGTCGCGCACGGCGGGGAGGGCGTCGGGCGCGGGTCCGGGCGAGTGGTTTTCGTGAATGGCGCACTGCCTGGTGAGCTCGTCGAGGCGCGGATCACCGAGGCCCGGACCCGCTTCGCGCGCGCGGAGCTGCTCTCCTTCCTCGAACCGTCTTCTGATCGTCTGCCGGCCGACTGCGCGGCTGCTTCAGCCGGAGCGGGCTGCTGTGACCTGTCCATCACCACGGTGGAACGGGAACGGGAGATAAAGGCGGACGTTCTGCGTGAACAGCTGCAGCGCGTCGGACGCCTCCGGGGCGAGGAGTTCGCCGAGCTCCTCGGTGGCGTAGAGGTGCGTGATCCGGCTTCGGTTGTCGGGCTCGGACGGGGTGTAACGGACGAATCCGGGGACCGGGCCGCGATGCGCGGGTGGAGGACCGTCGCGCGGTGGCACGCCGGGGAGAACGGGACCATCGGCGTGCGCAGGGCCGGCGCCCACGACGTCATCGCCGAGAGGTGCTCGCAGGTAGGTAACGAGATCCTCGCTGCTGTCGCCGAGCTCGAGGGGATCGGTATTCCGGCGGGCGCCGAGATCGCACTCGCCGAGGGCGCAGACGGCAGCGTCGCCGCTCAGTGGCGCCCGGGAGAGCAGTCGAGCGAGGCCGAAGCGCGGAGCCGAAGCGGCGATGGAACCCGCGGCGGCCGGGGCCGCGACCGCCGGGGAGGCCGACGAAACGCGCGGAATCGGGGCCGCGGCGCCGCGCAGAGCCGCCGCGCGCACGCCGCCCGCACCTCGTACTGGCGCGCGCTCGACTCGCTTCCCGGCGAAACGGGCCGGGCCGCCGCGGCGCTGGAAATCCCCGAGCTCGCGCGCAGAGAGCTCCCACACGAACTGCTTCCGGTGTGGGGCTGGGAGGTCGCAGCCGGCGACTTCTGGCAGCCCCACCGCCATGCCCCCGCGGCGTATGCGACACACACCCGCCGGGCGGTATCCGCGCTGTTCGAATCGCGGCGAGGCTCCGAACTCCGAGTATGGGACCTCTACGGCGGAGCCGGAACCCTCGGCTCGGCGGCACTCGATTCGGCAGCTCTTTCCGATGGCCGGGCGATCGTGACATCTGTAGAGGCCTCGCCGTCCGCCGTCACGGCGGGAGAAGACGCCGCGCGGCGCCACCGCGCGCCCCTCGAGATGATCCGCGCCGACGTCGCGCGGTGGCTCGACGAGGGAGGGGACGTGCTCCCGGATCTCGTGATCACCGATCCTCCGCGCGCGGGCCTCGGCGCAGAGGTGGTACGTCGCATCTCGGCGGCGGCTCCCGCCCGGGTGCTGCACATCGGCTGCGATATCGCGGCCTTCTCCCGCGACGTCGGCGATTTCGTCGACGCCGGGTTCCGGATCGAATCGATCGAGGGGATCGACGCGTTCCCCGGGACGCACCACGCCGAGGCGGTGGCGCACCTCGTCGGCCCCGGGCGCGGCTAGGGGACTGCACGGCGACAGTAGACTCGTGCCGGTGCCGCGCGGTCGGGCGACGAGCCCGGATGGCGAGAGCGGCGGCAGCGGAAGGACAGTAGGACACCAGCGGAAACGCAGGGCGATTCAGCGGAGGCCTGGGAGTGGATTCGAGCGGCGGAACGGGGCGCGTGGTGGAGATCTCCGGCCCGGCCGACGTCCGCGCGCTCGCCGAGGCGGAACTGTCGGAACTCGCCGCAGAAATCCGCCGTTTCCTCGTCGAGACGGTATCCGCGCGGGGCGGGCACCTCGGCCCCAACCTCGGGGTAGTGGAACTGAGCATCGCACTGCACCGCGTGTTCGATTCGCCGACCGAACCCATCGTTTTCGACACCGGGCACCAGTCCTACGTCCACAAGATCCTCACCGGGCGAGCCGCGGACTTCGCCACGCTGCGCGCTCGCGGCGGAATGTCCGGCTACCCGGCGCGGGCCGAGAGCCCCCACGACGTCGCCGAATCCTCGCACGCGTCGATGTCCCTCGCCTACGCCGACGGCCTCGCCGAGGTCATTCGGCTCGAAGGTCGGCCGGCCGCCGTCGCCGCGGTGATCGGCGACGGGGCGCTCACGGGCGGACCCTCCTGGGAGGGGCTCAACAACCTCGCCGCTCGCCCGGGCAGACGCGTGGTCGTGGTGATCAACGACAACGGCCGCTCGTATTCGCCGACGGTCGGAGGCATCACCGCCGGCCCGAACCGCGCCGCGCGCATCGCCGCGGCCCTCGGACTCGACTATCGCGGCCCAGTTGACGGGCACGACATCCCCGCGCTAGAAGAGGAACTCCGCGCGGCAAAGGCCACGGGCCGGGTGACCCTCGTCCACGTGCTCACGGGGAAAGGACGCGGATACGCGCCCGCCGAGGCGGACGAGTCCCAGCGCATGCACTCGGTGGGGCCTATCGACCCGGAAAGCGGCGAGGCGAGCGGTTCCCCGGACGACTCGGGCGGGCGGACGTGGACCGCCGTATTCGGCGAGTCCATTGCCTCCGCGGCGGAGCGCGACCCGTCGCTCGTCGCGGTCACCGCGGCGATGCCGGGGCCGACCGGGCTCGCCCCGCTCGCCGAGCGGCACCCCGAGCGCGTCATCGACGTCGGGATCGCCGAAGCCCATGCCCTCGCGATGGCCTCGGGGCTGTCGATGCACGGCATTCGCCCCGTGGTCGCGCTGTATTCGACATTCCTCGGCCGCGCCGTGGACCAGCTGCTCATGGACGTGGCCCTGCTCCGTTCGCCCGTGACCATCGCGCTCGACCGTGCCGGGATCACCGGGCCGGACGGTCCGAGTCATCATGGCATCTGGGACCTCGCGCTCTCGGCGATGGTCCCCGGGATGCGCGTCGCCGCCCCTCGTGACGAACCGAGCATGCGCGCCGAGCTCGACGAGGCGCTCGGTTCCGAGCGGAACGCGCTGTCGGCGGAGCTCGACCGGAGCGAGGAAACAGGCCCGCAGATCGTCCGGTACCCGAAGGGACGTGTCGGGGAGCCGATTCCGGCTCTCGCTCGCGTCGGGGGCTGCGACGTCCTCGCGCTCGCGGAGGCGGCGTCACAGACAGATGTAGAGGACGAGCCGCCCAGGATGACGGCAGAGTCCGCCATCGCCGGTGCCTCCGTACTCATCGTCTCCATCGGGCCGATGGCCCGGCCCGCGCTCGATGCCGCCCGGATCCTCGGCTGCGGCGGGGAGCGGGTCGTGGTCGTCGATCCGCGCTGGGTGTTGCCCGTGCGCGGTGAGATCGTCGAGCTCGCGGTGGCCGGGCCCGAGGTCGTCGCGATCATCGAGGACGGGATCGTCGCCGGCGGAGTCGGGGACGCGGTCCTCCACGAGATCTCGGCCGGCGGGCTCTCGCCGCGCCCACGGGTGCTCACGCTCGGCGTTCCCGCGGAGTTCGTGCCCCACGGTGGCCGCGAGGAACTGCTCGCCGAGCTCGGCCTCACTGGCCTGGCGCTCGCCGAGCGCATCGGCAACGCCCTCGCGGAGGCGCGCGGCGCGTCGGGCACCGGCTAGTTCGGGGCCGAACCGCCCCCTTGTCGGCGCCGCGCGGGGGCTACTCGCCGCCGATGCCCTCGTCGTCGAGGGCGCCGAGGAGAGCCGGCGTCACGAAGCGGATCTGCCAGGGAGATGCCCCCGCGGCCGAGAGGCTGGTGGAGATGACCTCGCGCGGATCGACTCCTCGCGTGGTCGCCGCATTGGTCCCCGCCGCGGCCCATACCCACTCGCGGAGCATCGCCGAGGACAGGAGCGTCTGCATCTCGATCCGCGCGATGTCGGACACCTCGGCCAGCCGCTCGCGCGCGGCCCCGAGCAGCGCATTCGCGCCCGGTGCCTTGGTCTTCCAGAACCGGTGCGAGGGACGATCAGGGGTATCGGTATGCGGCACCTTCCGTGGCGGCAGTTGCTTGGTCCCGAGGGCGTCGGCTTCCTTGATCGCTGCGACGAAACGCGGGATGACCCCCTTGACCTCGGAATCGGCGAACCCCCGGATCGCGGCGAGCTTGTCGAACGAACGGGGGTCGCGGTGCGCGGCCTCGACGATCGAGGCGTCTCGCACGATCCGGTGCGGCGCGATGTCCTCCCGTGCTGCGATCTCCTCCCGCACGGACCACAGCTCCCTGGCCCGGGCGTATTCGCGGGGGCTGCGCAGCGTCGACAGCTTGGACAGTCGCCGCCAGCGGTCCTTGCCCGGCGGGTTGGGGCGCCATTGCACCATCTGCTCCATCAGCTCGGCGTAGAGCTGCGCCCGCGATTCGCCGGCGAGGGACTCGGGGTAGTAGTCGGGCACGTCGATGGGGACGGTCTCGGTGTCCTCGAGCAGCATCGTCAGCAGCTCGGGCATGAACACGACGTCTTCGAGCGCGTACTCGAGCCACGCCGCGGGAAGCGGGCGGCGCGACCAGTCCGCGCGGGAATATTCCTTAGCCATGTGCACGCCGAGGTAGCTCTCCACGAGGTGGCCGAGGCTGAATCCCTCGGTGGACAGCACCTTGGCGGCGATCTCGGTGTCGTGGAGCGCACTCGGCACCATGCCCAGCTCGAGGAGTGAGGGCAGGTCCGCGCGGCACGCGTGGAGGCAGACCGGGTGGCGGGACAGTGCCCCGGCGAGCTCGCCGATGTCCCCGCCGCCCGCCTCCGGGTCGACGAGCCACGGGCCGATTCCCTCGGCGACGTGGAGCTGGATGAGGAAGGCGCGTTCGTCGTAGCGGTACGAGGACGCGCGCTCGACGTCGGCGTAGATGATCGCGGACGCGTCTGCGGCCGGGTCGCCCGGTGCCGCATCGACCCGTGCGGCGACGTCGGCGAACTCGTCGACCCGGTCGAGGACGCGGGGGACCGCGCTGGTGTGGGGCGGCTGCCGGGGACTCACCGCTGCCCGGAGGAGGCGCCGAAGCGGTGTGCGGTGGCGTCGGCGACGCCCTCGGGGAGCATGCCCGCCGCCGAGGCCAGCACCCCGGCGAGCGCCACGACGTGGTCGGAGATCGACGCGTCGAGAGGGGTCCACGATGCGCGGAGCTCGAGCTGATGCGAGCGCGGCGGGCCGGAGATATCGCCGTAGCGGACCGAGGACGTGCAGGTCACAGTTCCACCGAGGGCTGTGAATCCGGATTCGGTCTCTTCGAGCGCCTCGGAAAGCCAGGACCAGGCGACCTGGGGGAGCAGGGGATCGGAGGCGAGCGCGGAGTCGACGTCGGCCTGGATGTAGGCGACGAGCCGGAGCGAGCCGTCCCAGGCGTCGTCTCCCGCGGGATCGTGGAGCAGGATGAGCCGGCCGAAGGCGTCGCCCTCGGAGAACTCGGGGACGCCGGCGGTATCGGCCTCTGGGTGCAGCAGTTCGATCCCCACCGCATAGCTGTACGCGGCGAGGCGCTGCGGCGGGCGGATCGGGGCGACGGAGAGCTCCGGGCGAATCGTGGCGGCGTTCATCGCTTCCACGGCCTCGCGAAACAGTTCCGGAGCGTCCGAAGTAGGCATCGAAGTCACATACCAGAAAGTACGGCTACAGGATCGGGCCGCGGGGGAGGCGCGCCGCTGGGCGGTCCACGGGAGCGGGTGCCACAATGGTGAGCGATGAATACCTCGGAGAGCCCCAGCGAGAACACGAATCCCTCGGCAATCGGCGCGGAGAAGCCCTACATCGTCGAATCGCTCACGGGTGGGGCCGGGCACGTACCCGTGTGGTTCATGCGACAGGCCGGCCGCTCGCTCCCCGAGTACAAGGAGGCCCGCGGTTCCACCTCGATGCTCGAGTCCTGCCTCCAGCCGGATCTCGCCTGCGAGATCACCCTCCAGCCCGTCCGCCGCTACGGCGTCGACGCCGCGATCTTCTTCTCCGACATCGTCGTCCCGCTCTACGCAGCGGGCGTCGGCGTCGACATCAAGGCAGGCGTCGGCCCGGTGATGGACGAGCCGGTGCGCGACGCGGCGGCGGTCGATCGACTTCCGGAGCTCACCGAGGACGCTCTCGCGCCCGTCGCAGAGGCCGTCCGCCTCGTTCGCGCGGAACTCGATCCGGCGAAGGCGCTCATCGGCTTCGCCGGCGCTCCCTTCACCCTCGCCTCCTACCTGGTCGAGGGCGGCCCCAGCAAGAACCACGAACACACCAAATCGCTCATGCACTCCGAGCCGGAGCTGTGGGATCGGCTCATGCGGGCCCTCTCCGGGATGACGACGCAGTTCCTCCGCGCCCAGGTCGGCGCGGGCGCGGACGCCGTCCAGCTCTTCGACTCGTGGGTCGGCGCCCTGGACCGCTCCGATTTCGAGCGGTACGTGGCCCCGTACTCCCGGGAGATCCTCGCCGACCCGGCGCTCGCCGATCTCCCGCGCACGTATTTCGGTGTGGGCACGGGAGAGCTGCTCCCGTCCATCTCGCAGCTCGGCGTCTCGACCGTGGGCGTCGACTGGCGAGTGCCCCTCGACGTTGCGCAGAACAGGGTGGGCCCGGGCAAGACCCTCCAGGGCAACCTCGATCCCGCCCTACTCCTCGCGGACACCGACGTCCTCGAGGCGAAGACCGCCGAGATCCTCGGCGCCGGAAACCGGGCCATCGCCTCGGGCGCCACGGGCCACGTCTTCAACCTCGGCCATGGAGTACTCCCCGGCACCGACCCGGACGCGCTCGCCCGGGTCGTCGACATCGTCCACTCGTACCGCGAGGGACTGGCGTACTGATGCTCGGCGCGTCGCCCAGGATCGCGGTCCTCGGGGGAGGGATCGCCGGACTCGTCGCCGCACTCCGCTGCGCGCAGGGCATCCCGGGCGCGCGGATTGAGCTGTTCGAGCAGGGCGCGAAGCTCGGCGGGAAACTCCACACCGTCGAGCTCGGCTCCCACCCCTTCGACGTCGGCGCCGAGGCCTTCGTCGTCCGCCGCCCGGAAGCGCGGGCCCTCGTCCGCGAGCTCGGGCTCTCCGATGCTGAGCGCGAGCCCGCCGGGGCGTCGCCCGCCCTCTATGTCGACGGCGACCTGCACTCGCTTCCGAAGCAGCAGGTCTTCGGGATCCCAGGCGATCCGAACGAGCTCGGCGGACTCCTGCCCGATTCCGTCATCGCCGCGATCGCTGCGGAGACTGAGCGCCCTGCCGCGTGGATGCCGGGCGGAGACGCGAATGTCGGGGATCTCGTCGCGGCGCAGTACGGCCGCGAGGCGGTCGACCGCCTCGTCGATCCGCTGCTGGGCGGCGTATATGCGGCCCCCGCGCGGCGGCTCGGCCTGCGTACCGTAGCCCCGGGGCTGGCCGCGGTCCTCGACTGCGCCGCCGCCGAGACCGGCCGCGCGAGTCTCGTCGAGGCGGTGCGGCAGATCAAGTCGACCGCGGTGTCGGGGCAGGTGTTCGGCACGCTCGAAGGTGGCTACGCCGCGCTTGTCGACGCGCTCGCGCGGGCGGACCGGGACTCCGGCGTCACGATCCGGCTCCGCACACCCGTGGGGGCGGTGAGCCCACCTACGGGCCCCCGATCCGCCGACCGGGCGGCTCGGATCCTCTCGCCCGAGGGCGAGCCGCTCGCCGAGGTCGACGCCGTGGTGTCCGCGCTCCCGTTCCACGCCGTTTCGTCCGTCCTCGCGCCGCTCGACGCAGAATCGGGGAACGGTTCGGGACTCGGCGAACGGTTCGGCTCACTCGACTACTCGTCGAGCGCCGTCGTGGCACTCGAGCTTGAGCCGGGGACCGAGGTGCCGGAGCTCTCCGGTGTGCTCGTCGCCGCCGACGCTGGACGGGCCGCCAAGGCGATCACGCTTTCCTCGCGGAAGTGGTCGCACCTCGATCGCACCGCGGCGGGCGAAGGCCACGTCCTCCGGGTTTCGTTCGGCCGGCTTGGCGACACCGCGGCCCTCGACCTGGGCGATGCCGAGCTCGCCGCCCTGGCCACCTCCGAAATCGGCGAGATCGCGGGAATCGAACCGCGCGTCGCGCACTCCCGCGTGGCCCGCTGGCGCGGCGGTCTGCCGGTACCCGGTCCCAGGCATGGCGGATACATCTCCGGTCTGACGGCAGACTGCCTCGACCTGCCCGTGCCCGTCGCACTCGCCGGCGCCGCCGTGCTCGGGGTCGGTGTCCCGGCCTGCATTGCCTCGGCGGAGGCTGCCGCTCGCTCGTTCGGCGCTCAGTGGCAGGATGGGCCCCATGGCACGCCTGGACTATAAGAAGCTCAATTCGACACTCCGCTACCTCATGTTCTCGGCCTTTTCCGTGCGGCCGGGCGAGCTCGGACCGGAGCGCGACCGAGTCGCCGCCGATCTAAGCGCGTTCCTCGAGCGCTGGGAGGAGTCGGAGACGGATGTGGTCGTCCGCGGCTTCTACAACGTCTCCGGGCTGCGCGCCGAGGCCGATTTCATGTTCTGGATCCACGGCGAGCACATCGAGGACCTGCAGAGCTTCTACAACGCCTTCCGTCGGGAAACGCTGCTCGGCAATGTCTCGGACACGTACTGGTCGAATGCGGCCCTGCACCGCCCGGCCGAGTTCAACAAGTCCCACGTCCCCGCGTTCCTCGCGGAGGAGGATCCGGGCGCGTACATCAGCGTGTACCCGTTCGTCCGCTCGTACGACTGGTACCTGCTTCCGGATGAAGACCGCCGCCGCATCCTTGCCGAGCACGGCAAGGCTGCGCGGGACTACCCGGATGTGCGAGCGAACACGGTCCCGGCGTTCACGCTCGGCGACTACGAGTGGATCCTCGCCTTCGAGGCGCCGGCGCTCGACCGCATCGTCGACCTCATGCGGGCCATGCGCGCCACGGAGGCGCGCCTCCACGTGCGCGAGGAGATCCCGTTCTTCACCGGCCCCCGCGTCGAGCCCGAGGCGCTCGTCGGCGAGTTGCCGTAGCGGCAAGGCCGAATCGGACATAACGTCCGTCGGCCAGTTCCCAGCGAAAGGGCCCGCCCACCGATCCAGTGGATCGGCAGGCGGGCCCTTGTCGTCTCGTGTGACGGCGGGCAAGTCCCGATGTGCTGCCCGCTTTCGCGGCCCGCTACTCGGCAGGCTCGAGGGTCAGCGAGATGCTGTTGATGCAGTAACGCAGGTCGGTGGGTGTGTCGTAGCCTTCGCCTGCGAAAACGTGACCGAGGTGGGAGTGGCAATTCGCGCACAGCACCTCGGTGCGCACGGTGCCGAGGGACGTGTCGGTCCGCTCGATGATCGTGTCCCCGGCGAGGGGAGAGAAGAACGAGGGCCAGCCGCAGTGCGAGTGGAACTTCTCCGAGCTGCGGAATAGCTCGGCCGAGCACGCGCGGCAACGGTAGACGCCGGTGGTCTCCGTGTCGGTGTATTCACCGGTAAACGGGGCCTCGGTGCCGGCCTCGCGGAGCACTCGGTACTCCGAAGGGGAGAGCCGCTCTCGCCACTCGGCGTCCGAGAGCTGCACCGCGGCGGCGGACTCGGGGGTCACGGAAATATCGTCGTTTCTCATGGGCGCGAGAATACTCTCGTCGCCCGCGCCGGGCCGAGACGCCCGGACGCGGATGGGGGCGGCTACTGGACGCTCGCGCTCTGTCCGGCTGTCGTCCCGATCCCGGCCCTGGACGGCGGTACGGCCGAGGGCGTGATCCGATCGTGCCGGCGCGGGTCGGTGTAGCGCCATACCGCGATGACGAACACCGTGAGGAGCATGAGCAGCCAGCCGATGGTCGGGTGCATGTACTCCGCGACGCGGCCGAGGGACGGCCAGCGCGAGGACTCCCAGCCGTCCATGGTGAAGAACCCGTACGCCGCGATCCACGCGAACGCATTGCGCACGAAGGAACCCTCGAGGACGACGGTGAGCAGCAGCGGGATGAGGAGCATGGAGTAGTACATCTGGCCCAGCGTCGAGACGAGGAAGACACCAGCCATGACGACGCCGGCCGTCGTCGTCATCCACAGCACTTCGTGGTTGTGCCGGTAACCCATGAGCAGCCAGACGGTCGCCAGGGTGAGCGCGATGACGACGACGCGGGCGGCGAGCACGAGCGGCTCGGGGGCGTCGAAGTAGGCGCCGATGCCCGCGATGGAGGAGTTGTAGTAGTCGCGAACCTCGGACATGTACGGACCGATGACGTCGAAGTACGACTTACCGTCTGCGGTGGCCCACCAGCCCCACGTGAAGGTCACGAGGGGGATCGCGATGGAGATGACGAACGGCTGCCACTGGCGGCGCAGCAGGGGCAGAACGAGTAGCGGTGCGAGCATCGGCTTGATGGCCAGCGACAGGCCGAGCGGGATGCCGGAGAGCCAGAGGCGCCGCTCGTGCAGGAGCACGAAGAACGCCGCCTGGCAGAGGAAGATGAGCCCGTTGATGTTGGTGAACACCAGTGTGTTGGTCACCGACTCCGTGAGGAAGACGCCGAGGAAGACCGCCGGTGTCGCGTAGCTGGTGAGCGGGATCTTGAACAAGCGGAGGAGCAGCAGGACCGCGCCGACGATGCACAGGAAATTGAACGCGATGAACGTCCAGCGCGCGTAGGTGTACATGTCGATCATCCCGAAGGGCGACAACAGCACGGTCGCGCTCGGTGAGTACAGGTAATGCGGGTCGCTGACCAGGAGGTTCTCGACGTAGACCGGCCCGCCGTCGAGGAAACGGCGGGTGGCGGCGTAGACCGTGCCGAAATCGTTGGTGACCGATCCGTTGACCGCCTTGACGACGACCCGGTGGATGATCGTGAGAATAGCGAGCGGCCAGAGCACGGACTGGAGCGTCCGCTGCCACGCTGGGGTTGCTGTTACTGCTGCTTGCACGCGGATCAATCTACAGCCGGGGCCGGTTAATCCACGGTGCCCGGGCGGCGTGCCGTCAAGCCGGGCAGGCAGTGGGCGTGGCCTTGGCTGGATCGTCGAGGAAGGCCTGCACCCCGTCGGCGATGCAGCGGCCCGTCCCGACCGCGACCGATCCGTATCCGCCGTAGCGCAGCGGTATCGCGCTCGCGGCGCCCGCGGCGGTGAGCGCCGCCGAGCCCGCCCCCGCCGGGTCGCTGCCGGCGAGCGGATCGCCGGCCGTGGTCCCCGTGACCAGAGTGGGGACTGCGGGTAACGCGTAGTCGGGGGACTGCACGACGGGCCAGTCCGAGCACAGCGCCGCCCGGGCGCCGACCTCGCGGCCGAATGTGGGGAAGCGGGAACCGAGATCGTCCAGGACACCGGGCAGAGCATCCGCAGCAGGACGCTCCGGATTGTCGAGGCAGGTGGTGAAGAGCTCGCGGGTGTTGGCGTCCGAGGCGGGGACGGTTGAGCTCGACGACCCGCCGGTGAGCTCGCCCGCGAGGATCCGATACAGATCGGTGCGCTCAGAAGGGCTCGCCGTGGTGACTCCGGAGAGGGCGTCCCGACCGACGCGCAGGGCCGCGGCGTCGCGCGCCGAGAGCTCTTCGGTGTTGACGTCGACCGACGAGCCGCCGGGGAGGGCGGTGTCGCCGAGGCAGCGGCTGGCGCGGCAATCGGCGAGCCAGGCGGCGAGCGCCATCTGCGATCCTTCAGCGCGAGCCGAGACCGTGTCCTCAAGCTTCCCGCCGAACGGGGTCGGCGAATCCGCGAGGAAGGCCGCGACGGCTTCGGGATGTGCGGTGGCGAATAGGGCGGCGGCCGAGGCGCCGGCACCGGTCCCGCCGAGCGCCATGTGCTCGAGCCCGAGCTTCGTCGCGAGGGAAGCGAGGTCGTCGGCGTGCCCGGAGGCATCGAAATCGGTCTGCATGTCCCCGGTGCCGTCCTGGCAACCGCGGGCCAGGGCGGCGACGGAATCGCGGACAGTGGGCGAATCCGGACCGTCGTCTTCGGCGGCCACGGTGTCGGAGACCTCTTCGACGGCCGGATCGCAGGTCTTGCGGCCGAGGAACTGTGTCCGCGGTTCGACGACGAGGACCGGCCACGAGAGTCCGTCCGCGACGGTCCGTGCCCACGAATCGACGACCGCCGAGAACAGGCGATCGGGGCCGGAGCTGATCACCAGCGGTGGCTTCGAGCGGTTCGCGGAATCCGAGGTGAGCAACGCCGCGTAAAGGGGCTGCCCATGCCCGGCGAGTTGTCCGGCCGGGTCGAAGGGCATGCACTCCCTCGTGACCCCGTCGGGGACGGGACTGTCGAGCTCGGGGCAGGGAGAGAAGCTCGCCGAATCGGGAATCCGCGAGAGCGAATCGGACCATGACTTCGGAGCCTCGCCCGGCGTCGGAATGGCCGTGCCGTCGCCGCCCGAACCGGCGCCGTTGCGACTCACCGCGAGGGGCGGCCCTGCGGTCGGCAGCGGGGCGCAGCCGGCGGCGACCGAGGTCGCGAGAACTGCCGCGAGAACTCCGGCCGCGGCGGAACCGGTCCGGAAGAAGGCGCGCTTACTCGCCACGGGCGTCCCCCTTGTCCACGGCCCAACGGGTGTATAGGCCGCCGTCAGCGGAGCTGAATGCGGAGAGGATGCGGAGGCGGCGTCGCCATTCCGGTTCGCTTCCGGAGGTCTCGGGGATGAGCCGCGCGCCGCCCCGGCTGTCGAGGAATGGGGATTCGCTGAGCACGAGCTCGTCGAGGAGGTCCTCGGCCAGCAGGGCGGCGAGGATGTGCGGGCCGCCCTCGACGTCAATCTCTGCGCCCGACTCTCTCTGCGCGAGCTCCATCGCGCCGGAGAGGAACGCCGACTTCGGGCCCGGCACGACGCTG
>NZ_DAINST010000049.1:0-11342 GCF_036741115.1 Dietzia sp. | reverse complement strand
CGCCACCCGGGAGCTCGCGGCACGTTCGCGGAGCTCTGGCGGCGCCCCCTCGGCGCTGGTGACGATCCGCAGGGCGCCCGGCTTCGCGGGTCGATCGTTCGGGGAGCCGTCATCGCGCGTCGGGGACTGGGCCGCTTCCACGTGCGCGATGTCCTCCTCCCGCAGCGTCCGCGCGAGCATCCAGACCGCTGGCGGATTGGGATCGGTGCGGAGGTGGGCGAGCGCGGGATGGACGGTCGCGGGGCCGTAGCCCTCGGTGCGGGCGGTGGACGCGCCGACGAGGACGAGTCCGGCGCGCGAGCGCATCGCCTGGAACACCGTGGCGTCCATCGGAGTGCCGAGCCCGGCGGATTTCCCGTCGATCGTCACGGCGCCGTCGAGGGCGGCGATGAACGTCGCGCGGACCGGCTGCGGGGAGCGGGGACCGGGGGCGGAAGCGAGAGCGGACCAAAGAGCGAGAGCGGCGCCGGGGTCGGAGACATCGGCGGACATGCGCCCTGGTTCGTGCATCGGCACGTGAGTACCTCCTCTCCGAAAAGCGGGTCCGAGGCGGTCGGAGCAAGGCAGACGGCCGACACGGGTCGAGGCGGGTTATCGCGATACCCTTGTGAGCATGGTCCTTAGCCTCGCCGACATTACCCCAGACGTCACTCCGGACGAGCTCGTCGCGCAGCTCGTCCCGCCCTCGATGTTCGACGAGGTGAGTTTCGATTCCTACATCCCCGATCCGGCGGAGCCGAGCCAGGCGGAGGCGAGGGATGCATGTCGCGCGTTTGCGGAGAACGTGGTCGCGGCAAAGTCCAAGAAGAAAAAGGGGCTGTTCGGGAAGAAGAAGCCGACCGAGGGCACGGGCATCTACCTCGACGGCGGTTTCGGCGTGGGCAAGACCCACCTGCTCGCGTCGATCTACCACAGCTGTCCTGCGCCGAAGTCCTTCGGCACGTTCGTCGAGCTCACCAATGTGGTCGGTGCCCTCGGCTTCAACCGCGCGGTCGAGGAGCTCTCCACCCGCTCGGTCCTCTGCATCGACGAGTTCGAGCTCGATGATCCGGGCGACACGATGCTGGTCTCCCGCCTCCTCGCGGAGCTGACGGCGGCGGGCGTCTCCATCGCGGCGACCTCGAATACGCTGCCGGGCCAGCTCGGCGAGGGCCGATTCGCCGCGGCGGACTTCCTCCGGGAGATCAAGCGGATCTCGGGCCTCTTCGAGACCATCCGTGTCGACGGCCCCGACTACCGCCACCGCGACCTGCCGCCGGCCCCCGAGCCGATGTCGGACACGGAGCTCGAGGGGCTCGCTCAGTCCGTTCCGGGTTCGACGCTCGACGATTTCGACACGCTCTGCCGCCATCTCGATTCGCTGCACCCGTCGAAGTACAACCGGCTCGTCGAGGGCATCTCCCAGGTGTGTCTCGAGGACGTCCATCCGGTCGCCAACCAGGCGATCGCCCTTCGGGTCGTCGTGCTCGCCGACCGCCTCTACGACGCCGGGATCCCCGTTCGCAATAGCGGCGCAAAGCTCGACGAGATCTTCACCGAGGAGATGCTCAACGGCGGATACAAGAAGAAGTATCTCCGCGCGACGAGCCGCCTCCTCGCGCTCTCGCGCTTCTCCCCGGCCGAGGAGAACGCCTGACGGCATAGGTCTGTCGGAGCAAGCACGAAAGAGCACACGGCCCGGGCGAGCGCTCGCTACGCGCGCCCGGGCCGCTTGGTTCTCCGGTCTAGATCGGCCGCTCGAGCACGACGTCACGGCACAGCTGTCCACCGACCACGAAGTCTCGCTCTCCGCGCTGGAGGAAGCCGGTTTTCTCGTAGAAACGCCGCGCCCTCGCATTGTCCGCATTTGTGCCGAGCCAGAGCGAATCGTGACCGGCGGAGCGGGCGAGCTCGACAGCCCGCTCCATGAGCTCGGTCGCGAGCCCCGATCCGTGTGCGCGCGGTACCGCGTAGCACTTCGAGAGATACATCGGCGTCCGGCCCCGCACGAGGGCACCCGCCGCCGGGTCCTCGCCGCGACCGGGGATGGCGACGACGTATCCGACCGGGTCGCCTGCGGGATCGCGGGCGAGCAGCACGATGGTCCCGGGATCGGCGAGGTGGGCGGAGAACGCCGAGGGGGAGAGGTTCTCTTCCGTGAACGCGGCGATGGCCTCACGGCTCAGCGAGTCCGGGCACGCAAGGGGGAAAGTGAGCGCCGCGACGGCCGCGAGCGCTTCCGCCTCGTGTGGCCCGCCGGTGGCGACGGTGAACGCCGGGTGCGGCGACGGTTCTGCTGGCTTGGGGGACACGAGCGGCGACTCTACCTTCGGCCGCCGAGATGCCGTCGGCCGAGACGCAAGGAAGCCCCCTCGCAGGCGAGGGGGCTTCCGAAGTTTGTTTAGCTGTGGTCCCAGCTGGGTTCGAACCAGCGACCTTTCCGGTGTGAACGGAACGCTCTTCCACTGAGCCATGGGACCAGACGCGGCAACCGGCGCGAACCGGAGCAACGGTGGACAAATCTAGCACGCGCTCAGAACGCCCCCAAACTCCGGTCCGGGGGCGTGGCGAGCGCTCCGGATGGTTCGCTCCGCCTGGCGGGTGCCGACGGGACTTTGCCGCCCGGCGAGGTTCGGTCGGCCCGCCCCGCTCGGTCAAGAGCGAGGGAAACGGCAACGCCGGGAAGGGCGGGGCGGTTACGGCGCGGTGAAGCGCAGGCATCGCCGGCGCGAACACCGGCCGGCGCGCCCGTTGCGACCCGCATGACCGTGGGCCACGACACCCTGACCAGGGCGAGCTCCATCGAGCCCCATTCGGCGAGGCGAGAAAAACCGACCCGATTTGCGGACCTATCCGGACGTCCGATAGATTCGTTTCTCGCTGGTCGAGAACAGCGGAGCACGGCTCCCCGGGGAATCCGGTCCGGGCGGGCTCCAGAACACTCGGCTTGTGTGCGGATGTAGCGCAGCTGGTAGCGCATCACCTTGCCAAGGTGAGGGTCGCGGGTTCGAATCCCGTCATCCGCTCTGGGTATCCGACCCTTCGGTGGAGTGGCCGAGTGGTGAGGCAGCGGCCTGCAAAGCCGTCCACACGGGTTCGATTCCCGTCTCCACCTCGAGATCGAGGCCATGCCAGCCGAGATCGTCCAGGTAAGACATGCAAGACCAACGTGCGCAGTACGGCACGTCGAGCGCGATTAGCTCAGTGGGAGAGCGCTTCCCTGACACGGAAGAGGTCACTGGTTCAATCCCAGTATCGCGCACCACGCGAGGTCGGCCGCCCAGCGCGGCACCCTGCGTTGCGAAATGCGGATGTAGCGCAGCTGGTAGCGCATCACCTTGCCAAGGTGAGGGTCGCGGGTTCGAATCCCGTCATCCGCTCGGAATAAAGGCCCGGGGCATCAATCGATGCTCCGGGCCTATTACGTGCTCGCGATTCTCCGAGCCTGCCCGGCTTGTGCCGCCTCGTGGACCCGGCTCCCGCTTGCCGCGGTTACGAGAGCAGCGCGAAGGCGCCGACCGCGAGAACGACGACCTTGATGATCTCTAGCCCCAACGTAGAGATAGTGCATCGTGCTTCGCGCGCCGCCGTCGCCCTCGCGCAGCACCGTATCCGAGTGCGGCTTGAGCAACGGCCGGACCACGGACAGCTGCAAGACGAGCACCAGGACGGCAGCCAGGGGCAGGTAGGAACGGTTCCTTGGGTATCTCCCACGAATGTGACGGCGAGCAGCGCGACCGCGAAGAAGAACTCCTCCGCATTGAGAGACTCGAAGGTCACCCGGCCGATCGCCAGCCCCGTCTCGATCGAGACGCCCTGTGCCCGGAACTTCACGGGCGTCGCGAGGAACGAGACGCCGAGGACGATGCCCAGCCAGATCAAGCCGATGGCCGCCGCCACGGTCGTCGCCTGCATTGTGTCCACCCCTCACGTCTCGTCACGCCCGTCCGTTCGAGCCCTACCGCGCAATCTGCGATGTCGCGGCCTGGCGCGTGCCCGTTCTCGGCTGCGCGGTGTCCGATAAGCGGTGAAACTGCTCAGCGAAATACGGACGTCCGCCGTCAGGAATCGTGAGCGGTACGCGTAAAATGCCAGCGGAGTGCGCCGCGCGGCCGAAGTGCCCGAATAGTCAGGCCGATCGTCCGGTGCACGAAGTGCTCAGGTGGCGGTCCCCGGCCGGGGGTCGCCACAAATCTTGAAGGAGTTGAGCTCGGTAATGAGCGAGCAGCGAGAGGCCTCGGCGGTGGCATCGAACCGGCAGGTCGAGAAGGTGACTATCCCCGCGCGAGAGCCCGCGGGGAAGACGATCTCCGAGGCCGGGCTGCAGACGAAGGGCGCGGAGACCATCGTGGTCGTCCGCGATCCTTCGGGCGCGCTCCGCGACCTCTCCTGGGCGCCGGAGGTCGACACCGAGGTCGAGCTCGTCGCCGCCTACACCGAGGACGGTCGCTCGGTGATCCGCCATTCATGCGCTCACGTACTCGCCCAGGCCGTGCAGCAGCTGCGCCCGGAGGCCAAGCTCGGGATCGGCCCGCCCATCAACGATGGCTTCTACTACGACTTCGACGTCGCCGAGCCGTTCACCCCGGAAGACCTCCGGGAGCTCGAGAAGCGGATGAAGAAGATCATCAAAGCCGGCCAACGATTCTCGCGCCGTGCCTACGAGTCCCTCGACGAGGCGCGGGCCGAACTCGCCGGAGAGCCGTACAAGCTCGAGCTCATCGAGGACAAGGGCCGCGCGGATGCCGGAGAGGGCGCCGATATCGACACCGGCGAGGTCATGGAGGTCGGCGAGGGGCAGCTCACGTCCTACGACAACCTCAACCCGCGCACCGGCGAGCTCATCTGGTTCGACCTGTGCCGCGGCCCGCACGTGCCGACCACGAAGTCCATTCCGGCCTTCGCCCTCACCCGGGTGTCCGCCGCATATTGGCGCGGCGATCAGTCGAACGCCGGCCTGCAGCGCATCTACGGAACGGCGTGGGAGTCGACCGAGGCGCTCGACGCGTATCTCGAGCGGGTCGCCGAAGCCGAACGCCGCGACCACCGACGGCTCGGCGCCGAGCTCGACCTGTTCAGCTTCCCCGACGAGGTGGGCTCGGGTTTCCCGATGTTCCACCCGCGCGGCGGGATCATCCGCAACGAGATGGAGCAGCACTCGCTGCGCCGTCACCTCGCTGCGGGGTACCAGCTGGTCAATACCCCGCACGTGACAAAGGGCGACCTGTTCCGCAAATCGCAGCACCTCAACTGGTACTCGGAGGGCATGTTCCCCCCGATGATGCTCGACGGGGAGACGGACGCCGAGGGCAACGTCACCAAGCCGGCCCAGGACTACTACGTCAAGCCGATGAACTGCCCGATGCACAACCTCATCTTCGACTCCCGCGGCCGCTCGTACCGCGAGCTTCCTCTGCGGCTCTTCGAGTTCGGCACGGTCTACCGCTACGAGAAGTCCGGCGTCATCCACGGCCTCACGCGCGCACGCGGGTTCACCCAGGACGACGCCCACATCTACTGCACCGAAGAGCAGATGGAGAACGAGATCTCCTCGGTGCTCCAGTTCGTCATCTCGCTCCTCCGTGACTATGGCCTCGACGATTTCTACCTCGAGCTCTCCACGAAGGACCCGAAGAAGTACGTCGGCGACGACGATGTGTGGGAGCGAGCCACCGAGACGCTGCGCCGGGTCGGTGAGGCCTCGGGCTTCGAACTCGTCCCGGATCCGGCGGGCGCCGCCTTCTACGGACCGAAGATCTCGGTCCAGGCCCGCGATGCGATCGGGCGCACGTGGCAGATGTCAACCGTCCAGCTCGACTTCAACCTCCCCGAGCTCTTCAATCTGCAGTACACCGCCTCGGACGGCACGAAGAAGCGCCCGGTGATGATCCACCGCGCGCTCTTCGGTTCCATCGAGCGTTTCTTCGGCGTGCTCCTCGAGCACTACGCCGGCGCCTTCCCCGTGTGGCTCGCGCCTACTCAGGCCGTCGCCATCCCGGTGGCCGCGGAATTCGAGCCACACCTCCACGAGGTGGTCACGGCACTGCGTTCGCGCGGCATCCGCGCCGAGCTCGACAACGGCTCGGACCGCATGCAGAAGAAGATCCGCACGCACACGACCGGCAAGGTGCCCTTCATGCTCCTCGCCGGCGCGCGCGACGTGGAGTCCGGCGCAGTGAGCTTCCGCTTCCTCGACGGCACCCAGTACAACGGCGTGCCCGTCTCGCAGGCGGTCGAGACCATCGCGCACTGGGCGGAGTCGCGGCGCAACGACCAGCCGAGCGAGGGGAACCTCTAGGCGTGGGGCAGGGCAGCGGAGAAATCCGGGATACCGGGGCAGGGGAGCCGGACGAGCTCGCCCGGCTCTGGGCGCCCTACCGCATGGCGTACATCGCCGAGCCACCGAAGCCGGCGGAGGGCGCGACGGGCGAGCCGTTCCTCGACATCCCGAAGATGTCGGACGAGGACGGGCTCGTCGTCGCTCGGGGCGAGCACGTCTACGTGGCGCTCAACCTGTACCCGTACAACCCGGGCCACGCGTTGGTCATCCCGTACCGCAAGGTCGCCGACCTCGAGAACCTCACGGTGGGGGAGTCCGCAGAACTCATGGAGTTCACCCAGCGTCTCATCCGTGTCGTCAAACGGGTCTCGCGCCCCGACTCGTTTAATGTGGGACTCAACCTCGGCGGCGCGGCCGGCGGCTCGATAGCCCACCATCTGCACCAACACGTCGTTCCCCGCTGGGTGGGCGACGCCAATTTCATGACCGTCCTGGGTGGCACCAAGGTCCTCCCGCAGCTCCTCTTGCAGACCAGGGAACTGCTCGCCGAGGCCTGGGGGGAGGGCCCCGGGTCGGAAGAGACCGAGAAGCCCGAATAGTCGAGCGAATCCGAGTAGGGACCGCCGCAGCGAACCGGAGGCAAAGGTAGGAGATGCTCAGCGAGTACGGACGCGGTGGCGTCAACAAGGTGGCGCCCCGCTTCGCGGGATTCTTCGTCAAGGCGGGGATCACGCCCAACATGATCACGCTGTTCGGCATGTTCGCGACGGTCGTCGCCGCGATCCTGCTGTTCGGCTCCGGGCACCTCTTCGCCGGCGCGATCATCATCGCGCTGTGCACGCTCTTCGACCTCCTCGACGGAGCAGTTGCGCGAGCGGGAGGCCTCGGTTCGCCGTACGGCGCGCTCGTCGACGCCGTCTCCGACCGCGTCGCGGACGGCGCGATCCTCGGCTCGCTCGTCTGGTATGTCGTGCACGACGATCCGAATAACTCCCTCGCACTCGTCATGCTCCTCGTGGCGCTCACGTTTTCGCAGGTGGTTTCGTATTCGAAGGCGCGCGCGGACGCCGGCGGTCTCGCGACGCCCGGCGGACTCATGGAACGCGCCGACCGCCTAGTCCTCGTCCTCCTCGGGGCCGGCCTCTCGGGCCTCGGCGTTCCGTGGGCGCTCGAGATCGGTGTATCTCTCGTGGCGATCGGTTCCGTGATCACCGTCGTCCAGCGCGTCCTCGGCGGGCGCGCTTCGTACCTCAAGTCGACCCCCCAGGCTGACGCCGGACGTCCCCCGAACGAAGGGCAGCCGGAGTCATGAGCGACAACGACGAGCAGAACGTGAGCCTCGGCGATCGCCTGGCCGACTGGGGCTACGCAGCCGGGTGGGAGTTCGTCCGCGCGCTTCCCGATCCCGTCGCGCGGCGAGCCTTCGATCTCGGGGCGGACGCGGCCGCGCGCCGTCAGGGTCCCGATTCGCAGCTCCGCAAGAACCTGTCGCGGGTGCTCGGCGTCTCGCCCGAGGCCGTCCCGGACTGGCTGGTTCGGGATTCGATGCGCTCATACGCTCGTTATTGGCGCGAGGCCTTCCGGCTGCCGACGATGGACCACGACGCCGTCGTCGAGTCGATGGACGGGCTGCTGCGCAACCGGCACTGTCTCGACGAAGCGCTCGAC
The DNA here is from genome assembly GCF_036741115.1 of Dietzia sp. NCBI lineage: Bacteria > Bacillati > Actinomycetota > Actinomycetes > Mycobacteriales > Dietziaceae > Dietzia > Dietzia sp. The sequence goes on along the minus strand of NZ_DAINST010000049.1, from coordinate 3,415 downwards.
AAGGGCAATGGGTTGATCCTGGCTCTACCGCACTCGGCGAACTGGGACCTCGCCGGCCTGTGGCTCACCCACCGCTATGGTCAATTTGCGACCGTTGCCGAGCGGCTCAAGCCCGAATCGCTGTACGAGCGCTTCGTCGCCTATCGCGAATCCCTGGGCTTCGAGGTCCTCCCGCTCACCGGCGGGGAGATGTCGCCGTTCGCGAGGATGAAGCAGGTGCTGGCGGGCAACGGGATCATCTGCCTCATGGGAGAGCGGGACCTGCGCCGTACGGGCGTCGAGGTCGAGTTCTTTGGGGCGACCACGAGGATGCCGGCAGGCGCCGTCAAACTCGCGCAGGAGACCGGGGCGTCGCTCTCGGCCGTCGACCTCCACTATGTAGGCGACTCGTTGAGCCTCGAGCCGAGCGCACCGCTCGACGTCTCCGGCACGGTCGCCGAGGGCGTGCAGCTGCTTGCCGACCATTTCCAGAGCAGCATCTCCAAGCACCCGGCCGACTGGCACATGCTCCAGCCGCAGTGGATCGCCGATCTCGACTCCGGGCACCGGGACTACCTCGAGGGGCGCGGGGACTCGCTCCGCGAGAGGGGAGCGCGCTGATGCGCATCGGCGTCGTCTGCCCCTATTCGTTCGAGGAGCCCGGTGGGGTGCAGATCCACATCACCGATCTCGCGCGCGAGATGCGCCGCTCGGGTCACGAGGTGCTCATCCTCGCGCCGGGGGAGAAGGGCACCGAACCCGACGAGTTCACGACCTTCGTGGGCCGCGGCGTGGGAATCCCGTACAACGGCTCCGTCGCCCGCCTCGCCTTCGGTCCGTGGACGTGGCGCGCGACGAAGAAGTGGATCGATTCCGTGCGGCCCGACGTACTCCACATCCACGAACCCAACGCGCCGAGCACCTCGATGTTCGCGCTCGCACTCGCGTCCGGGCCCATCGTGGCGACCTTTCACACCGCGACGGCCTCCTCGCTCGTGCTCAAGACCTTCGAGGGCGTGCTCGCCCCGTTCCACGAGAAGATCCGCGGCCGGATCGCCGTCTCCGACGTGGCCCGCCGCTGGCAGATGCAGGCACTCGGATCCGATGCCGTCGAGATCCCCAACGGGGTCGACGTGTCGTTCTATCGCCGGGCGAAGGAGGAGCGCGCGGCCGCGGAAACGGCGGCGGGCGCCGACACGACTGATCCCGGGACGAGCAATGCCGGGGCACCCGTCGTCTCGTTCCTCGGCCGCTTCGACGAGCCGCGAAAGGGCTTCGCCACGCTCCTCGCCGCGTGGCCGGCGGTGCGCGAGCAGGTCCCCGGTGCGCGCCTGCAGGTGATGGGCGGCGGCGACCGCGAGGAGGTCGAGGCGCGGTTGGGCCCGGACTCCGGGGTCGAGTTCCTCGGTCGGGTCTCAGAGGAGGACAAGGCTCGCCGACTCGCCGCTTCGGACGTCTACTGTGCCCCGAACACCGGCGGCGAGAGCTTCGGGATCGTCCTCGTCGAGGCGATGGCGGCGGGCACGGCGGTGCTCGCCTCGGACCTCGATGCCTTCCGCCGCGTACTGCGGGACGGCGAGTGCGGTGCGCTGTTCGCCACGGGCAACGCCGAATCGCTGTCCATGCACCTCGTCTCACTCCTGCGCGAGGACACGCGGCGGGCGGACCTCGTGGCCCGCGCCGACTCGGTGGTCGGTGAGTACGACTGGCCCGTGGTGTGCCGCAGGGTGCTCCGCGTCTACGACGCCGTCCGGGCACCGGGGGAGCGCGTCGGGCTCGTGCGCGACGGGCGCAGGACCGGCGCCGAGGACGGACCGCGGGCGAATCGAAGCAAGCGGGGAAGCAAGCTGCGCTCGAAGAGGGGGGTCTACTAGATGTGGTGGATCGTGCTCATCGTGGTCCTGGCGCTCGTTCTCGCCGCCGCGGCGCTGAGCGCGTATCTCACTGCCGTTCGGCTCGACCGGCTCCATATCCGCACCGACCTGGCCGCGCAGTCGCTGCACAATGCGCTCGTCCGTCGTCATACGGTCGCAGTGGCTGTGGCCGATGCCCTGCACGTTCACGGTGAGTCGAACCCCGCAGATCCCGAACTGACCGGGAGGGTGGGCGCACCCGGCGCGGACAACCCAGTTGCCACGCGCCTCGAGCGAGCCGTCGCCGAGGCCCGGCGTGCTTCTGCCGAGAAGTTCACCCCCGGCGCGCCGCAGACGCGGATCGAGCAGGCCGAAAACGAGCTGACCAGGGCATTGCGCGCGGCCCTCGCTTACGAAGGGTCGGAAAACGGGCCTCGAGACGGAGCGCAGAATCACCCGGTACCGGGCCCCGCGCTCTCGGCGGAGGCCGCTGCGGTCGGGGATGGTCTCGAGATCGCGCGGCGCTTCTACAACGATGCCGTCCGCGACACGCGCCGCCTCCGCGAACGGAGGATCATCTCTCTGTTCCGCCTGGCGGGATCGGCAGCCATGCCCGAGTACATCGAAATGATGGACCCGTCCTAGTATTGAAGGCATCGGGCGCCGTAGGGCGCCTACGGAGGTAGTCGTGGATCCGGGCCGCTTGTGTGGGCCCCGAGACCGGGCCTCGCGCACAATCCACCGGCACACGCAGAGCCGATCCAGGAGGCATCTTGAGCACTTCGAACGAGTCGAGCACAGGTAACGAGCGCGGCACCGCACGCGTCAAGCGGGGCATGGCGGAAATGCTCAAGGGCGGCGTCATCATGGACGTGGTCACTCCCGAGCAGGCGAAGATCGCCGAGGACGCCGGCGCAGTCGCTGTCATGGCGCTCGAGCGCGTGCCCGCGGACATCCGCGCGCAGGGCGGCGTGGCCCGCATGTCGGATCCGGACCTCATCGACGGGATCATCGACACGGTGTCGATCCCGGTCATGGCGAAGGCCCGCATCGGCCACTTCGTCGAGGCGCAGGTGCTGCAGTCCCTCGGCGTCGACTACATCGACGAGTCGGAGGTGCTCACCCCGGCCGACTACGCCAACCACATCGACAAGTTCGATTTCACGGTCCCGTTCGTGTGCGGCGCCACCAACCTCGGCGAGGCACTGCGCCGCATTACCGAGGGTGCGGCGATGATCCGCTCGAAGGGCGAGGCCGGCACGGGCGACGTCTCGAACGCCACCACCCACATGCGCCAGATCCGCGCGGAGATCCGCGCGCTCGCCTCTCTTCCCGAGGACGAGCTCTACGTCGCCGCGAAGGAGCTCCAGGCGCCGTACCCGCTCGTCGCGGAGGTCGCCCGCGAGGGCAAGCTGCCCGTCGTGCTCTTCACCGCCGGCGGTATCGCCACGCCTGCGGACGCCGCGATGATGATGCAGCTCGGCGCCGAGGGCGTCTTCGTCGGCTCCGGCATCTTCAAGTCCGGTAACCCGGAGCAGCGGGCGAAGGCGATCGTCGAGGCCACCGCGAACTACGACGATCCG
>NZ_DAINST010000048.1:20420-24669 GCF_036741115.1 Dietzia sp. | reverse complement strand
CCGACGCCGAGGACCGCAAGAAGCGCCTGCGCAAGGCCGCCGAGCGGATCGGGGAGCTCGAGCGGAAGAGGGACGCCGAGGAGGAGTGACCTCCGCCGTCAGGCCCTTTCCGCGACGCCCGCCTCGGCCGAAACGTAGTGGGAGTGCGCCATGACGGGCTTGGGCTCGTAGAAGTGATGGAGCAGCGCTCGCCACTGCTCGAAGGCCGCCGAACCGCGGAAGCCCTCGGTGTGGTCCTCGATGGTCTCCCAGCGCACGAGCAGCAGGTACTCGTTGGGCGTCTCGACCATGCGCCGCAGCTCGACCCCGAGGCAGCCCGGCGAGTTCGCGATGATCGCCTTCGCCTCCTCGAACGCCTTCTCGAACTCCTCTTCCCGACCGGGTATGACGGAAAGCGTCCCGCTCTCGAGGACCATCGCTTCTCCCCTCTCTCCCCGTGGCGCGTCCTGCCACGTGCTCCTAGGGGGCCGAGCCTACCGAGCAGCGGCCGAAGGACTTAGCGGCGGCGGGGGTCGCGCAGCGGCAGCGCGTGGGACGGGAGGCCGCGGAGCTGATCGCGCAGGCCCGCCGTCGCCACGCCCGCCGCCTCGAGCCGGGAAAGTAAGAGCTCGAGCCGGGACTCCGGGATCTCGACCTCCACGAGGACCGCCTCGTCCGAGGAGAGCAGGCCGCCGGTCTGTAGGACGACCTTCGATTCCTCGCGGGTGGCATGGACGTGCGGTTCACCGGGCGCGTAATGGGTGCCGGGGTCGCGCTGACCGGCCCCGCCGGCGCCCTGAGAACCGCCGCGGTTCCGGATCGTGGCCGGGGAGATCGTGTACTCCGTGCGCTCTTGGCCGAGCGGGCCGCTCGCCACGTGGCGGACCGTGGCCTCCGAGTTCTCGGCGAGCTCCCACAGCGCCCCGAGCACGTCGGCGACGGCCGCACGGGATTCGTTCGCCCGAGCCGCGACGGCGCCGAGGCGCTCGGCGAGCAGCCAGCCGCGCGCGGGGGCGTTGCGGAGCTCGCGGAGGACCCGGCCGACGGCGCGTCCCGCGGCCCGAGCGAACGGGGCGTCCTCGAGCTCTCCCCGGCGGCGGCGCTCGATGCCGTCGCCGGACTCCGGGCCGACCCCGCCGCTCATGCCTTCCTCCGCACGCGGAGGACGTGCTCGGCCACGACGACCTGGCGACCGTCGTCGTCATACAGGGTTGCGTGATGGTGCATGTCGACGCCCGGCTCGGTCTCGAGCTGCGAGCGGACGTGGTCGGCCTCGGTGGCCGGCAACTCGACCGTGTAGTGCAAACGGCCGCGGCCCGGGCGGAGGAAGCGGATATGCGCCTCTTTGGTGGCGACGGTGAACCCACCGCCCAGCTGGCCGGCGAGCATGGTGCCGTAGAGGACGTCTGTCGCGGAGAAGAGCGCGCCGCCGAAGGCCGTGCCGTTGTGGTTCGCCGTCCATGGGAATACGCGGAGGGTGAGTTCTCCGCGGGTCCAATCGTGCGAGATCGCCCGCACGCGGATGCCCGCTCCGAGGAGCGGCGGGTAGACGCGCGAGAGCAGCTCGAATGCGCGCGGGCGTCCGAGCATCCTGTGCAGCGGGGTTCCTGCCATGGCAACAGTATGGACCCGCCCGCACGGCTTTAGTACCCGCCAGTCGGGTCTGCGCACCGGACAGCGGGAATCGGGGCTACCCCCGGACGGGAAGTTGCTTCGATTCACTTATCGCCCACCGCCTCCTCCGGGACTTTTCGGCACGCAGTGCCATAAAGGAGGCCAGACTGCGGGTATCCGGTGGTTGTCACGGCAACCAAGCAGGGGAAACGCGGCCGCAGCGGTGGCAGAGACAACATCCCGGCGCCCCGTTTTCTCAGGGTCCCGATGGGACCCGCAGATTCGGTTCCGCGGCCACACAGGGGCCCACTAGGGTCGAAGAGAACAGCGCTCAGGCGGACGAAGGCGGGCTGCTCGGATGGCCGCCCGCCGGCCACGTTGGCCGCCGCACGGCGCACGGGTGCAAAGGGTGAGTCCTTCGTGGATATCGTCGACATCTCCAGGTGGCAATTCGGAATCACCACCGTCTACCACTTTATTTTCGTCCCCCTGACCATCGGCCTCGCCCCGCTCGTCGCGCTCATGCAGACGTTCTGGGTCGCGACCGGCGACTCGCGCTGGTACCGCGCGACGCGCTTCTTCGGCACGGTCTTCCTCGTCAACTTCGCCATGGGCGTGGTGACGGGCATTGTGCAGGAATTCCAGTTCGGGATGAACTGGTCGGAGTTCGCCCGCACCGTCGGCGACGTGTTCGGCGGGCCCCTCGCGCTCGAGGGCCTCGCGGCCTTCTTCCTCGAATCGACGTTCCTCGGGCTGTGGATCTTCGGCTGGAACCGGCTTCCCCGCTGGCTGCACACGGCGTGCATGTGGATCGTCGCGATCGCGGTCAACCTCTCCGCCTACTTCATCATCGCCGCGAACTCGTTCATGCAGCACCCGGTGGGCGCCGAGTGGAACCCAGAGACCAACCGCGCCGAGCTCGTCGACATCGTCGCCCTGCTCACCAACAACACGGCGCTCGCCGCGTTCCCCCACGCCGTCGCCGGCTCGTTCCTCACCGCCGGCACCTTCGTTCTCGCGATCTCGCTGTGGTGGATCATCAGGGAATCACGCGCGGAGAAGGCGGACGGTTCGGGAATCCGCGCGGAGGCCGCAGAGGTCGAAGAGTCCGCAGAAGCCACCCCGTCCGAGACGAAGGACGCTCCGAAGTCCCCGCACCGCCTCGCTCTCACGGTCGGCATCTGGACCGTGGTCATCGCGAGCTTCGGCCTCTTCTTCACCGGAGATACGCAGGCCAAGCTCATGTTCGAGCAGCAGCCGATGAAGATGGCGTCGGCCGAGTCGCTGTGCCACACGCAGACCGATCCGGATTTCTCCGTCCTCACGATCGGCACGCACAACAACTGCGATTCGGTCGTCCACGTCCTCGAGGTGCCGTTCGTCCTCCCGTTCCTCGCCCAGGGCAAGTTCACCGGCGTCGAGCTCCAGGGCGTGCAGGACCTCCAGGAACAGTCGAAGGCGATGTACGGCGAGGGGAACTACGCACCCAACCTCTTCGTTACCTACTGGTCCTTCCGCGCGATGATCGGCCTCATGGCGTTCTCCTTCGCCCTCGCCGTCGCCGGCTGGTGGTTCACGAGGCGCGGCCGCGCGCCGCACGGGACGACCGCCCGGCTGCTTTCCCTGTTCGCACTCGTCGCGCTCCCCGCCCCGTTCCTGGCGAACTCGGCCGGCTGGATCTTCACGGAGATGGGCCGCCAACCCTGGGTGGTGCACCCGAACCCGGATGCCATGGGCGATCCGCGCACCGAGCAGGTGCGGCTCCTCGTCGATGCCGGCGTCTCCGACCATGCGCCGTGGACCGTCGTCGTCACCCTGGTCGGTTTTACGGCGCTATACGGCGCGCTGTTCTGCGTTTGGTTCTGGCTCATCCGCAAGACCGTGCTCGCGGGCCCGCCGCTCGAGGACGGCCCCTCGGATGACGCCGGAGGCTACGGATCCGTGGGCTCTACGGATGACGAGGCCCCTGTGTCGTTCACTTCCGCCACCGCCTCTGCGGCGGCCGAGTCCGAGGAGGACGGGCGATGATCTTCGGAATCGAACTCGAGGTCCTGTGGTTCGTCCTCGTCGCCGTGCTCTTCGCCGGGTACTTCCTCCTCGAGGGATTCGACTTCGGCGTGGGGATGCTCCTGCCGATCCTCGGCAAGGACGAGCGCCGCCGTTCCTCCGTGATCACCACGATCGGCCCCGTGTGGGACGGCAACGAGGTGTGGCTCATCACCGCCGCCGGCGCCATGTTCGCCGCGTTCCCCGAGTGGTACGCCACGATGTTCTCCGGCCTCTACCTCCCGCTGTTCCTCATCATCGTCGCGTTGATCCTCCGCGCCGTCGCCCTCGAATGGCGCAGCAAGGTGAACACCGACAGGTGGCGCCGCTGGTGCGATGCCGGGATCGTCTTCGGCTCGGTGCTGACCCCCTTCATCTGGGGCGTCGCCTTCACCGCGATCCTCTCGGGGCTGCCGGTCGGCGCGGGTCACGAGCTCGGCTCGGGCGGCGACACGCTCGTCCGCCTCGTCCACCCGTTCCCACTGCTCGGCGGTGTCGCCTTCGTACTCCTCTCGCTGCTCCACGGGCTCTCGTTCGTCCGGCTCAAGACCACGGGCACGCTCCGCGAGGAGGCAGGCCGCCTCGCCCTGCCCGTCGGCGGGCTCGCCGC
>NZ_DAINST010000048.1:0-20410 GCF_036741115.1 Dietzia sp. | reverse complement strand
CCGCAGTCGCCGGTGTCGCCCTGCTGCTGTGGACCCAGCTCGCCCACGGCAAGGACTGGACGTGGGCCGCGTTCGCGCTCGGCGTGCTCGGCGTCGCGGCGGGTGTCTCCGGCATCGTCCGGCACCGCGACGGCATCGCCTTCCTCGGCACCTCCATCGCCTTCCTCGCGACGACCGCGTTGCTCTTCGGCTCGCTGTACCCGGACCTCATGCCGAGCTCCATCGACGATTCCCTCGCGCTCACCATCTACACCGGCGCGTCGGGTGAGTACACGCTCAAGGTGCTCACGTGGGTCGCGGCGTTCATCACCCCTGTCGTCATCCTGTACCAGGGCTGGACCTACTGGGTCTTCAGCAAGCGCATCTCCGCCGACCCCGTGGAGCTCGCCGAGGCCGCGTAGCGCAGGGCGAAGAGACAGCAACCGAAGTGTCGTCAGAAGCAGACTCGCCGGTGGACCGGTCGCCGGACGCATTGACGCCGGACGCCGGGTCGCCGGAAGGTGTGTCGCCTGGGATGCCGACGCCCGCGAGGCCCTCGCGCGCGCCCGTCGACCCGCGCCTGCTGAGGTTGTCGCGGCCCGCGCGCCGCTGGATCGCCCTGGCGGCCGCGCTCGCCGTCGCGCGCACGATCGCGGTCGTCGCGTTCGGTCTCGCGGTGGGGCAGATCGCCTCGCGCGCCATTGAGTCCGGCGTCGCCACGCCACCGGCGTGGGTCTTCGTCCTCGCGCTCGGCCTCCCGGCGCTGGCGCAGCTCGCCGTCGCCTGGGCCGAGCGGCGCAGCGCCCATCTCGCGGCGGCGGGGATCATCGCCGACCTCCGTGCTCAGGCGGTCGCCGAGCTGTCCCGGCAGGACGTGCGCACGCGCACCGCCAACGCCGCGCGCTGGCGGACGGCGCTCGGCGATGGCCTCGACGGCATCGCGCCGTACCTCGGCTCGTTCCTCCCGGTCCTCGCCTCGACGTGCATCGCGATCCCCACGGTCCTCGTGGTGCTCGGCTTCCTCGACCCCACGTCGGCGCTCATCGCCACGTTCACGCTGCCGCTCATCCCCATCTTCATGGTGCTCATCGGGAAGCTCACCGAGGGGCGCACGGAGAAGCGGCTCCGCGGGCTCCACGTGCTCACCGGGCAGATGCTCGACCTCGTCGAGGGCCTGCCCACCCTGCGCGCGTTCCGCCGGGCGCGCACGCCCGTCCGCGAGCTCGAGCGTCTCGGCGAATCGCACCGCTCCTCGACGATGCGCGTGCTGCGCATCGCGTTCCTCTCCGGCACCGTGCTCGAGTTCTTCGCCACGCTCTCGGTGGCGCTAGTCGCCGTGGGCATCGGCCTGCGCCTCGTTGGTGGTGAGATGAGCCTTTCCGCCGGGCTCTGCGTGCTCATCATCGTCCCCGAGGTCTATGTGCCGCTCCGCGCGCTCGGCACCGCGTACCACTCGGCCCAGGAAGGCGTCGAGGGCGCGGCTGCAGTGCTCTCTCTGCTCGACGAGCCCAGCCCCGTCCCGGCCGACCGGTCCGCCGCCGCTCCGTACGCGCTCGAGTTCTCGGGGCTTTCCGTCGCCGGCCGCGACGGCGCCGCGCCTGCGGGCCTCACCGCCCGCTTCGAGCCCGGGGAGCTCGGCGTCCTCACCGGGCCCAACGGCGCGGGGAAGAGCTCCGCGCTCCTCGCCGCGCTCGGCCTTCTCCACGACGGAGTGACGGGGACCGCCTGCTTCTCCGGCGCCGACCGAACCATCCTGAGCGGAGAGCCCCTGTACGCCGCCGTCGCCTGGCTGCCCCAATCGCCAGAGGCCGGCGACACGATCGCCCCGACCGACGCACTCTCCACCGGCCGCCGCCGACTCGCCGCCCTCGACTCGGAGCTGCGGAGGGAGCGCCCGATCCTCCTGCTCGACGAGCCCACCGCGCACCTCGACGACGCCCACGCCGATGCCGTGATCGCCCGGCTCCGCGGTTCCGCGGCCGCCGCGCGGCTCGTCGTCGCCGCGAGCCACGACGAACGGCTGCTCGCCGCGGCCGACCGGGTCGTCCGCGTGGCCGGAACGGCCGGAGAGGCCGGAGAGGCCGGAGAGGCCGGAGAGGCCGGAACAAGCGGCACCTCAAGCGCGGAGGCCCGCCATGAATAAGCCGGACGCGACGAGGAACGGGCCGGCCGGCGGCACGCGCGCGGAGCTGCGAGACTTGTCCCGGATCACCGGCGTGCGCGCCCGCAACCTCGTGCTCCCCGTCGCCGCCGGGGTGCTCACGCTCCTCGCCTCACTCACGCTCACGGTGGTCTCCGCGTGGCTCATCACCCGCGCGTGGGAGCAGCCACCGGTCCTCGAACTCACCCTCGCTGTGACGGCGGTCCGCGCACTCGGCATCTCCCGCGCGGCATTCCGGTACCTGGATCGGGTGCTCGGCCACTCCATCGCGCTCCGGGCGGTCGCGAAAGCGCGGGTCCGCATGTATTCCGGGCTCGCCGCGCTTCCCGCCGGCCGCCTCGCGGCGCTCGACCGCGGAACGCTTCTCGCGCGCGCGGGCTCCGACGTCGACGAGTTCGGCGACGCCGTCGTCCGGGTGTTCATCCCCGCCGGCGTCGCCGGCGTGACCTCCGCGCTCGCCGTCGCCTTCCTCGCACTCCTCTCGCTTCCCGCGGCCGGGCTCCTCGCGGCCGGGCTCCTCGTCTCCGGGGTCGCGGCACCGTGGCTCACCTCCCGCTCGGCCCACAGGGTCGAGGACGAGCGCGCACTCGCGGGGGACCGCTGGTCCGCCGCGATCGACAGGGTGCTCGCCGACCGCGGCGAGCTCCGCTTCCGCGGGGAGAGCGCGGACGCCAACCGCGAAGCGTCCGCCGCCGCTCAGGGCCTTGCCCGCGCCGACGGGCTCGGCGCCTCGGGAGCGGCCGCCGGCGCCGCCGCTTCTGTCGCCGGGCGAGTGCTCTCGGCGCTACTCATCGCGGCGATCGCCGTCGCAGGCGCCGGGGACCACTCGGCGCAGTGGGTGGGTGTCCTCGTGCTGCTCCCGCTCGCCGCATTCGAGGCGACCGACGCTCTCCCCGCCGCCGCCACAACGTGGGCCAGGGCTCGCGGCTCCATTGCCCGGATCCGGGAGCTGGGCTCGGCGCGGGGGAACGCGGCCTCCGCCGTCATAGGTGGGGACAAGAGCCCGAGCCCGGCGGGCGGCGAGGCGAATAGCGGAGCCGGGAGCGGGACCAGATCGCGCGGGGCCGGAGAGCTCGTGCTCGACGGGCTCACGTGGGGATGGCCCGAGACCGGCCCGCTCGGCACGCGCTCGGAGACGATCCCCGCCGGCGCGCGACGCACGATCGTCGCGCCGAACGGCTCGGGGAAGACGACGCTGCTGCTCACCATCGCGGGGCTGCTCCCACCGCTGACGGGCCGGGTGCTCGTCGACGGCGAGGAGATCTCGTCCGCCGGGCGCAATGACGGACCGTCTCCGCTGGTGCTGCTCACCACCGAGGACGCCCATGTCTTCGCCACGACCGTGCGGGACAACCTCGCTCTCGGCGCGCCCGCCGCCCGCGACTCGGCGATGGCCGAGGTGCTCCACGCCGTGGGCCTCGGTCCGTGGCTCGACGGGCTGCCGAAGGGGTTATCCGAGGTCCTCACCGGCGGCGCGGCGGCTCTCTCCGGCGGTCAGCGGCGCCGCCTCCTACTCGCGCGGGCCCTGCTCAGCGACGCCCCCGTGCTCCTTCTCGACGAGCCCACGGAGAACCTCGACCGCGAGGGGCGCAGCGAAATCCTCGAGCTCCTCGAACGTGCGACACTTCCCGGGGCGCGGCCGGACCGCACCATCGTCATGGTGCGCCACGACCCCGAGGCGTGGCGGTCCGAGAGGGAGAGCGCGCGGCACGGGCAGCGGTAGTGCAGCAGGGCGAACCAAACATGAGAACTTCTTCGATATTGCTGGTAGGGCGGATTTTCTGAGGCCTTCCTCACTTTCGCGCCGAGGGCGGGCGCGGACTAGGGTTGCCCCGTGTAAGGAGTTGCCGAGCTGCGCCCGCCCGCCGTGCGCGGTCCGCCCGGCAGCCCACGTGAACCGACCAGGAGTGGAACCTTCGTATGGGTCATTACAAGAGCAACGTCCGCGATCTCGAGTTCAACCTCTTCGAGGTGCTGGGCATCAACGAGTCCCTCGACGCCGGCGAGTTCGGCGACATGGACACCGACACCGCCAAGGCGATCCTCTCGGAGATCGCCTCGCTCGCCGAGGGCCCCATCGCGGAGTCGTTCGCCGACGCCGACCGCAATCCGCCGGTCTTCGACCCGAACGAGCACACGGTATCGATCCCGGAGTCGTTCAAGAAGTCGCAGGCCACCTACATGGACAGTGGTTTCTGGTCCATGGGCCTCGCCGACGAGCTCGGAGGCACCCCGTGTCCCAGCGCCCTCGGTTGGGCCCGCGGGGAGCTGATCCTCGGCGCCAACCCCGCGGTGTTCATGTACGGAGCGGGGCCTGCCTTCGCCCACGTCGCGTTCAAGAACTCGACCGACGACGAACAGCGCAAGCGCGCCGAGATCGCCGTCGAGCGCGGCTGGGGCGCCACCATGGTGCTCACCGAGCCGGACGCCGGCTCCGACGTGGGCGCCGGCCGTACCAAGGCCGTCCAGCAGGACGACGGTTCGTGGCACATCGAGGGCGTCAAGCGGTTCATCACCTCCGGTGACTCCGACGACATGTTCGAGAACATCTTCCACCTCGTTCTCGCACGCCCTGAGGGCGCCGGGCCCGGCACCAAGGGCCTCTCGCTGTTCTTCGTGCCGAAGTTCCACTTCGACCTCGAGACCGGCGAGCTCGGCGACCGCAACGGCGTCTTCGTCACCAACGTCGAGCACAAGATGGGCCTCAAGGTCTCCGCTACCTGCGAGGTCACCTTCGGCGGGCACGACGTCCCGGCCAAGGGCTGGCTCATCGGCGATTCGCTCAACATGGGCATCCGCCAGATGTTCGACGTCATCGAGCACGCCCGCATGATGGTCGGCACGAAGGCCATCTCGACGCTGTCGACCGGCTACCTCAACGCTCTCGAGTACGCCAAGGAGCGCGTCCAGGGCGGCGACCTCACGCGGATGACCGACAAGACGGCCCCGCGCGTGACCATCACGCACCACCCGGACGTGCGCCGCGCGCTCATGCGCCAGAAGGCCTTCGCCGAGGGCCTGCGCTCGGTGTACATGTACACCGCCGCGCACCAGGACGTGAGCGTCGCCAAGCGCGTCTCGGGCGCCGACGAGGACCTCGCCTTCCGGGTCAACGACCTGCTCCTCCCGATCGTCAAGGGCGTCGGCTCCGAGCGCGCCTACGAGGTGCTCACCGAGTCCCTCCAGACCTTTGGCGGCTCCGGATTCCTCCAGGACTACCCGCTCGAGCAGTACATCCGCGACGCGAAGATCGACTCGCTTTACGAGGGCACCACGGCCATCCAGGCGCAGGACTTCTTCTTCCGCAAGATCGCCCGCGACCAGGGCAAGGCGCTCGGCCACATCTCGGCCGAGATCAAGAAGTTCCTCGAGAACGACAAGGTCGGCGGCAAGCTCGAGCGCGAGCGCACGATCCTCGCCGAGTCCGTCGAGGCGTTCGAGGCCATCGTCGGCAAGGCCATCGAGTACTCGATGGGCGCCGCGGAGGAGCCGAAGAACCTCTACAAGGTGGGCCTCGTCTCCGTGCGCCTGCTCATGGCGTTCGGCGACCTGATGATGGCGTGGCGCCTCCTCGTGGGCGCCGAGGTCGCGCTCGGCGCCCTCGACTCGGCCACCGGCAATGACAAGGCCTTCTACACCGGCAAGGTCGAGGCCGCGAAGTGGTTCGCGCGCAACGAGCTCCCCGCGATCCAGCAGACCCGCTCGATCGTCGACTCCATCGATCTCGACATCATGGAAATGGACGAGGCCGCGTTCTAGTTACCGGGAGTCCGTCGGACTCCACTGGTAGCACGCATGAAAACCGCCCCGCGGACCGGATCCGGTCCGCGGGGCGGTTGCCATTTCGGCTGAGTCTATCGCCCGCCGTTGAGCAAGTCCTGGATCTCCTTGGGGAGTTCCGGGAGCACCGGGGCGGGCCCCGGTCCGGGAGCGGACGGCGAGGGCGAGGGCTCGCTCGTGCCCGAGGCGCCGCCGCGGTCGCCGTTGTTCTCGCGCGGAGGGGCGGCGCAGACGATCGCGTCGACCGGGGGGTATGTGCTCCGGAAATCGTCGCGGGATACCTCGCGCGTGCTTTGTTTGACGATGCGCGTGACCTGCGCGGTGTACCCGTCCTTGCCCGGGCTCGGGCGGCAGCCCTCGGTGGTTTCGGTCTTGGTGCCCGCCCGGACGACGTTCGTCCGCGGCTGCTCCTGCGATTCGACCTCGTACTGGGCCGTACCCCATAGCCGGACGGTGACGCTGTTGCCCGAGGTGAACGCCTCGATCACGACACCGGAATCCTGCTGGTCGTGGAACGCCACCGAGGACGCGGCCGAGGCGTCGCGAGCCGTGGGGAAATCCGTCGATTCGACACCGCGCGGCGTCCGCTGCAGCCCTGACATCCCGGCCTCGTAGGCGGCGTTGAAGAACGCGGTCGCCACGGCGTCCGCGCCCTCGCTCCCCGACACGGGGGAGGTGAGCGCCGTCAGGTCGGCGGAGGTGCCGGATTTGACGAGATGGCCATTGATATCCGCGAGCATCCGCTGCGCGGCGGCCCCCGGCGGAACGTTGATCGTCGACTCGCCGACCTTCTCGCGGATGCCGGCCTTGTTCGCCTCGTCCGTGGTGAGCGCCGGCGGCTGCGATTCGTAGCTCACCGGAACCGTCCGCGGACCACGGTCCTGCAGGCCCGACTGGACCTTGCCGAGCAGCGGGCCCCACTGGATCGTCCGGCCCATCACGGCCGGCTCGACGGTCACGGTGTTGCCGGAGAACGTAAAGCCCGCGTCGCGCCCCTCGGCCTGCGTGGTCTCGAGCAGCGGGGTGAGGATCCCCTTCGCCGCTTCGGCGTTGTAGATCGGCTCGATCTTGTCCCCGTGCTGCTCGAAGGACAGGTATTCGCCGATCCGGTCAAGGGGGAATTGCACGTTCACGGCGGCGGGATCGTCGGCGGGGACCATGTTGACCTTCGTGGTCTTCGGCTTCTCGGCCCCGTCCCCGGCGCTCGGCGAGGCGGTGAGCTCGACGTCCTTCTTCGGCGGCTCGGCTCCGTCCTCGAGGAGGTGCGAGCCGACGATGTCGAGTGGTGCGCTCACCGCGGGCTCGGCGATCTTCTGCACCACCTCGTTGACCTGATCCGCCTTGGTCTGCGTAGGCGAGAAGTCGACGGCGAGGTCGACGCCACCCTCGTCGAGCCAGTGCTCGAGCACGGCCTGGCGCGAGTCCTCGACCCGCAGGCTCTGCCCGTCGCGCGGCATGACGGACTTGACGTCTGCCTTGTCGAACCACACCGCGCCCTCCCGCGGCTCGAGGTTCGCCTGCCGCCCGAGCGATTCGAGGTATGTGGTGAGCCGCTGGTCGGCGATGTGGCTCTCGATGCCTACCTCGTTGGAACGGAACAGGGAGATGAAGCGGGTGAACGGATTGAGCGGCTGCTCGCCGGCCCGGTCGAGGGTGCCCTTCCAGTCGACGCTCAGCCCGACCTTCTGCGGATCGAGCGAGGTAGAGACCGCCCCGGCGCGCAGCGCGACGGGATCGGTGAGTCGCGGACCGAGGGAATCGACGAGCTTCGACTCGGCGTCTCCGTAGCTCATCGAGCCGACCGAGACCCCGGCGATCTCCGTGCCGCGCGGGACCTTCCCGATCGACGTGGCGATGTCCACCCCGTATATGACGGCGAGGAACATGAACACTCCGACGCCGATATACGCCGCCCTGCGGCGGTCGAGCCATGACGGCAGGCGGTCCTTCGCCCGGCCGAGGCGGCCGGAACGCGGCGCACGGGTGGCGCCGGGGGCTGCATCGGGGTCGCCGTACTCCAGCGAATCGGCGCGCTGCCCCGGATCGCCGTAGAGGCCGGGCTGGGCGCCGGGCTGCGAGGGATTCGGGGCGCCGGGTTGTCCGGGCTGACCCGGCTGGCCGGGCTGCGCCGACTGGCCCTTGTCCCCGTGGGCCGGCCCCGCGGATCCGGTTGCGGCCGCGCCCGCCCCGAACGCTGCGGCCACTCCGGCCGCGCCGGCACCGGCAGCGACGCCCGCGGCGTGCTGTCCTCCCCCGTGCCCGGCGGTGCCGGGCGCTCCGGACTCGGACCACGCGCGGTAGTCGCCGTAATCGGCTGCGGGTTCCTCGCGGCCGTGGCGGGAGGTGGGACGTGCGCCGTCAGAAGCGTTGGAGACCTTCGCGTGGCGGCCCGTGCTCTCCCCGATACCTTCTGCGGCGGAGGCGCCCCCCGCGCCCCCTGCCGGCGCTCCGCCGACACCGAAGTGTCCCGGCAGCCCCCACGCGGGCCGGAACTGCCCGGGCTGTGGCTCGCGGCCATTGACCACGTTCCGTACCTCCGTCTCGAAATCCCCCCTACGAACCGGTCCCTTGCGAGTCCGGTTCGTGGGCGCCGCCAACGGCGGCGACTGTGCTGCGTACGCAGCACGACGTGTGCGCAATTCTACTGTGGTTCCCCTGACGTCCCGGGACGCCGCTGGAGATACTCAGGGAAATTCTGTCACATAAGTAACATTAGCCACACTAGCAACGCGGCGCGCCTTGCTGGGGATTTCGCGCGCGGAGCCCGTGGAGGGTGTGGCCCGTGGCGAGCACTGCGCGGGACCCGTGGCGGGCGTCAGTGCGACACAAAAAAGGGGTCCTCCCCGGCACACGGCCGGGAAGGGCCCCTGAAGATCGGCGCGAACGCGCCTTCGAGCTAGCGCTCGACGATCGCGGTGACGCCCTGGCCACCCGCGGCACAGATGGAGACGAGGGCGCGGCCGCCGCCGTTCTCCTCGAGCTGCTTCGCGATCGAGGCGAGGATGCGTCCGCCGGTAGCGGCGAACGGGTGCCCCGCGGCGAGCGACGAACCGTTGACGTTGAGCTTCGAGCGGTCGATCGAGCCGAGCGGCTTGTCGAGGCCGAGACGGTGCTTGCAGTACTCGGGGGACTCCCACGCGGCGAGAGTCGCGAGCACCTGCGAGGCGAAGGCCTCGTGGATCTCGTAGTAGTCGAAGTCCTGGAGCGTGAGGCCGTTGCGCTCGAGCAGGCGCGGAACCGCGTAGGTCGGGGACATGAGGAGGCCGTCCGGGGTGAGCCCGTCGTGGCCGTGGATGAAGTCGACGGAGGCCGTCTCGGAGTCCACCAGGTACGCGCGGACGGGGAGGTTGTTCTCCTTCGCCCACTCCTCGCTGCCGAGGAGGACCATCGAGGCACCGTCGGTGAGCGGGGTGGAGTTGCCGGCGGTCATCGTCGCCTCGGTGCCGTGGGCCGCCGCGTCCTTGACGCCGAAGACCGGCTTGAGCTTAGCGAGCTTCTCCGCGCTGGAGTCCGGACGGAGGTTGTCGTCGCGGCGGACGCCGAGGTACGGGGTCACGAGATCGTCGAAGAAGCCGCGATCGTAGGCGGCGGCGAGCTTCTGGTGCGAGGTGGCGGCGAGCTCGTCCTGGGCCTCGCGCGTGACGCCCATCTCGCGGGCGGTGATAGCGGCGTGCTCACCCATCGAGAGGCCGGTGCGCGGCTCGGAGTTGCGCGGCTGCTCGGGGACGAGGCCCGAGGCGCGGATCTCGCCGAGGAGCTTGAGGCGGTCGAGCGTGGTCTTCGCGGCCGAGACCTTGATGAGGGTCTTGCGGAGGTCGTCTCCGACGGCGAGCGGCGCATCGGAGGTGGTGTCGGAGCCGCCGGCGAGGCCGCTCTCGATGCGACCCATGGCGATGGCGTCGGCCACCTGGACCGCAGCGGAGAGGCCGGTGCCGCACGCGTGCTGCAGGTCGAACGCGGGGGTGCTCGGCGCGAGAACCGAACCGATGACCGACTCGCGGGTGAGATTGAAGTCGCGGGCGTGCTTGAGCACTGCGCCGGCGACGACGAGCCCGAGCTCTTTACCCTGGAGGTTGTAGCGGGACGCGAGGCCGTTGATCGTGGCCGTCAGCATGTCCTGGTTCGAGGCGTCGGCGTACTTGCCGTTCGAACGCGCGAAGGGGATGCGGTTGCCACCGATGATGGCGACCTTACGAGGCGCGGTGTTGGCCATGTTCTCTTTCTCCAATGGAATCGCGAGGAATGCGTTCTCGAGCTTGAACTAGATTCACGCCCCTCACGGCGGAGTTCCCCGCCCCGGCGCGGCCGGCGGCCGCGGGGCAGAGGTAGCCGAAAGAAGCATCTGACGATATTGTTACTCACGAGTAAGGTTCTTGTCGACCTCGCCGTGCGAGACCACGGAAGCCGTGGAAGTCACCGGTTGTCGCACGGGCAACACCACCGGGGCCGGCGAAGAACACACATCGACCATCTAAGGACTGATCACCTCATGGCTCAGGGCAACAACGACCTGTACTCCCAGCTCGTCCATTCTGCTCCCGGCGCGTTTATCGCCGGCCGCGTCGGCCTCCCCCAGCCGGAGCCGCTGCGCCGCTTCGAGAAGGGCCAGCCGGCACTTCCGGGCCCCGTGCTCGTCGGCGGCGAGGGCCGCCTCGCCGAGCCCGTCCGCGAGATGCTCTCGGGCGACTACGAGATCGCCGAGGCAGGCTTCGACGGCAAGTTCGGCGCCCTGGTGTTCGATGCCTCCGGCGCCCGCAAGCCCGAGGACCTCCACGAGATGTTCGCCTTTTTCCAGCCGCTGATCCGCAAGGCCGCCCCCTCGGGCCGCGTTCTCGTCCTCGGCACCACGCCGGACGAGACCTCCTCTGTCGAGGAGCGAATCTCGCAGCGCGCCCTCGAGGGCTTCACCCGCTCGCTCGGCAAGGAGATGCGCCGCGGCGCCACCGTCTCCCTCGTCTACGTCTCCGCAGACGCGGATGCCGGTCTCTCCGGCGCCGAGTCCACCATCCGCTTCGTCCTCTCCGGCAAGTCGGCATACGTCGACGCGCAGGTCTTCCGGGTCGACGGCAACAAGGCCTCCGCCCCCGCCGACTGGGACACCCCGCTCGAGGGCAAGGTCGCCGTCGTCACCGGCGCCGCCCGCGGCATCGGCGCCACCATCGCTGAGGTCCTCGCGCGCGATGGCGCGCACGTCATCTGCTGCGACATCCCCGCAGCCGGCGAGGGCCTGTCGGAGACCGCGAACAAGGTCGGCGGCACCTCGCTGCCCATCGACGTCACCTCGCCGGAGGCCGCCGAGGTCATCGCGAAGCACGTCACCGAGCGCCACGGCGGCAAGCTCGACATCATCGTCCACAACGCTGGCATCACCCGCGACAAGACGCTCGCGAACATGGACGATGCCCGCTGGGACTCGGTCTTCGCCGTCAACCTTATCGCCCCCGAGCGAATCACCGCCGAGCTCGCCGAGAAGGGCATCCTCGGCGAGGGCTCGCGCGTCATCGGCGTCTCCTCGATGGCCGGCATCGCGGGCAACCGCGGCCAGACGAACTACGCGGCCACCAAGGCCGGCGTCATCGGCTTCGTCGACGGGGCCTCGGAGCAGCTCGCCTCCAAGAACATCACGGTCAACGCCGTCGCCCCCGGCTTTATCGAAACGCAGATGACCGCCGCGATCCCCTTCGCCACCCGCGAGGTCGGCCGCCGCCTCAACTCGCTGCAGCAGGGCGGCCAGACGATCGACGTCGCCGAGACGATCGCCTACTTCGCCAACCCGGCCTCCGCCGCCGTCACGGGCAACGTGATCCGCGTCTGCGGCCAGTCCCTGCTCGGAGCCTGATCCGTATGAGCACTCCCGATACCAACACCGAGATCGCCTTCGAGAAGCTCCCCGAGGTCCCGAACCTGCTCAGCATGTATGGGAAGGCCGCGGTGGACCAGGTGCCGGTCGTCGGCACCAATCGCAAGGCCGATTCGATGCCCACCACGGGTTACGAGGTCTCCGGGGTCTCGGTCTCCGCGAAGGAGCTCGCCGAGTACACGCGGGTCACCGGCCTGCGCCTCGACGGCCACCTGCCGCTCACCTATCCCTTTATCCTCACGTTCCCCGTGGCGATGAAGCTGATGACGAGCAAGTCGTTCCCCTTCCCCGCGATGGGCGCGGTGCACCTGCGCAACGAGATCACCTCGAATCGCGAGCTCGTCGTGGGCGAGGAGCTCTTCCTCCGCGTGTGGGCCGAGAACCTCCGCGAGCACCCGAGCGGACTGCTCGTCGACGTGGTCTCGGAGGTCTACACCGAGGGCGAGCCCGATCCGGCGTGGCGCCAGGTCTCCTCGTTCCTCAACAAGCGGCGCACGTCGCTGACCCCGCCGAAGGACGCCCCGCGCCCGCCGAAGCCGGAAGATCCCACGGCGGCGGAGATCGGCGATCCGACCACCGTGCTCTCGGTGGATTCGGCGAAGATCTCCACCTATGCCGAGGTCTCGGGCGACCGCAACCCGATCCACGTCTCCTCCGTCGGCGCCAAGGCGTTCGGGTTCCCGAACACCATCGCCCACGGCATGTGGACCGCTGCGGCGCTCCTCGCCTCGGTCGAGGGGCGCATCCCGGAGCGTTCGCGCTACACGGTGCAGTTCGGCAAGCCCGTCGTGCTCCCCGCCAAGGTCGCGGTGTACGCCCGCGAATCGATCGAGGAGCAGGTCATCGACGGAGTCGAGCCGAGCGTGGCCGGGTGGACGATCACCGCCCGCAAGCCGCGCAAGCTCGGCCATGTCTTCGCGACGGCCACCATCGAGGAGCTCTAGGCACCACGGTGCCGGTCCGACATGGTCGACGCTTGTCGGCCCTGGTCGACGCTTGTCGGCGACACGAGAGCCGCGTCCCCTTCCCATCGCGGGAAGGGGACGCGGCTCTCTTTCTGTAGAGGGCGCGGGATCCGCCTGTGACGGCGTACTACGCGAACAGCCCGTCTCCGAGGAATCCGCCTTTCTCCGCCTGGTTGTCCTCGACTCCGGGAGGCAGCGCGAACACCGCGGATCCGGTCGGCGTGGTCCAGGTGTTGAGCAGGTCGGCCTCCGCGAGTCGCCGCTGGACCGGGAGGAACTGGCGCTCGATATCCGCCGCGTACGCAGCGAAGAGGAGTCCGGCTTCGGGATCGGCACGTCCGGCGTCAGAGATGAAGTTGTACGGACGCCGGAGGAACAACTCCTTGGGTGACCGGGCGTGGGCGCGCGCGACGTGGGACTGCGGCGGGATGACCTCGAGGCCCGCGCGGTCCTTTTTCTGCAGGTCGATGGGGTCCGTCTCGTCGGTGCCCGTGAGCGGGGCGCCCGTGCTCTGGCGGCGGCCGAGCGAGAGATCGCGCTGCACGGGGTCGACCTCCTCCCACGTGTCGAGGTGCATGACGATCCTGCGGAGCACGAGCGCGCTGCCGCCGCGCATCCACTCCTGCCCCTCGTCCGGACCGCAGAAGACCGCGGGGCCCGAGGTGTCGGGCTGGACCGTGCCGTCGAGCTGGCCGAAGAGGTTCCGCTGGGTCTGCCCCTCGGTCTGCGCGCCCGCCGCGCGGCGAAAGCCCTGCTGCGCCCAGCGCGGCGCGACGAGTCTCCGCACGGTCGAGGCGAGCAGGCGGGAGGCGTTCGCCACGATCATCGGGTCGTCGGCGGCGATCTGCAGCAGGAGGTCCCCGCCCGAGAACGCCGGGTCCAGCCTGTCGATCCGGAAATCGGGGAGCTGGGAGAGCCAATTCGGCCGCTTCTCCGGCATTCCGATGAGGTCGAACAGGCGCGGCCCGAAGCCCACCGTGACGGTGAGCCGCGAGGGGTTCTCCGCCAGTTCTGGGTCCATGTCGGCGAGGCCGGGGTTACCCGCGGCGAGGCGCGGGGCGTCGTCGGACCACACCGACAGGACCCCGCGCAGCGCCGCGGCGAACTTCTTCGCCTCGGCCGGCGACACCTTCGGGCTCGCGGCGAAATCGCCGTCCGAGCCGCGGAGCCCGTGATTGGCCGGGGCGCCCGCCAGGTCGAAGGCGCGGAATAGCGCATGGGCCTGCGGGGGTGTGGCGATCCCGGCCTGGCGAGATCCGTGGAACGGGACGGTGGATTCGCCGACGGCGGCGGCGCTGGGTGTGGCGGCGCCGGCTGGGTTGCCGGCGGGTTTGCCGGCTGTGTTTCCGGCCTCGCCGGCGGCGCAGCCCGCGAGGCCCGCACCGCCGGCCGCCGCCCCCGCGGCCACGGCTGCCGTAGCCGCGGATGCGCCGAGGAAGCGGCGACGATCGGTGATCACCGGCCGCCGCGCGTCCTCCCCCGCATTCGCCGAATCCCGCCCGCGGCGATCAGTGACCATCGTGTGCGCCCGCGCCGCCGGAGTGGTCCATGCCCTCCATTCCGGGCATGTCGGACATGTCGCCCATGGCGCCCGCCGCGCCCATGTCGCTCTTGTCGCCGCTGCCGGTGCCGTCACCACCGGATGCGGCATCGTCGCTGCCAGCGCCTGCCTGGTAATTCTCCTTCGCGCCCTCGAACGCGCGGCCCGCGGCCTTCGCCGTGGCGGTGCTGCCGTCGGAGAAGTGGAGGGTCACCGTGACCTGCTGGCCGGGCGTGATCGGCTCCTTCATGTTCACGAGCATGATGTGATACCCGCCCGGATCGAGCGCGAGCCGGCCGTTCGCGGGCACCTTCACTCCTCCGTCGACCTTCTGCATGACGGCGGACCCCGCCTGCTGCACGACCTCGTGGAGCTCCGCCTTTGCGGGAACGTCGACGTCGACGGACTCGAGAGTGAGCTCGGAGTCGCTGGGGTTCTCCACCGTGCCGAAGATGGCGGTCATGTCCTCTTCGGTGGCCTTGACCCAGGCGCTGTCGAGGCTCGGCGCCGTGGCGCCCTTATCTGCAGCATCCGCCGTCGACGAGGACGAGGAAGACGAGGAGGACGAGGAACCGGCGGCTCCCGCGGCGCCGGAATCGTCCGAGGAACCGCAGGCGGCGAGGGCGAAGGCAGCAACCGTCAGGGGGAGCGCGGCGGCGACGCGCCTCCGTGCGCGGCGATTGCCGTGGTTGAGGCGACTGGGGTCGGCGCTGGTCCGGGAGGCATTCCGGGCAGCGTTGATCGAGGCGTTCATGTGACTTCCTTCTCAAGAGCGATCGATTCCGGACACGTCGCGTCGCGGGCGCGGAGGCATACGGCCACGGCGCGTTGGCGCGCGACCTGGGTCGATCGGAGGTGTCTGTAGCTGGAGCCCCGGGCTGCTCGGTGGGTGCGTGGGCACCCGCAGGCGCGCGGGGATTCGCCGGGACGGCTCGGAGGCGCTGCCGGCGGTTCGCCTATCCGGCGAGGGCGAGAAGGCGGGGTGGGGCCCGAGGACCGGCGCCGGCGATCGCGGCGCGGGGCGACAACACGGGCGCCCGGTTCGGGATCGGCGCGGCGAGGAGCGGAGCCGCGGGCGCGATGGCGGGCCGCAGGATCCGCTCGCACAGCGAGCGCAGCGCCCTGTCGGCGAGGGCACAGATAGCCAGGCACGCGAGTACGCCGAGGGCGTGCGCGGCGAGCATCGGGAGGATCATCGCGGCGTGAGAGCCGGCGGCGCCGTTGCTGAGGGCCGCGGCGTACCCCGAAAGACCGGGCGGCCCCGGGACGCCGTGGAGTCCGGAATGCCCCGGGTGCTCGGCGAGGAGTGCAGAGGTCGCGGCACCGGGAGTCGGGGCCGTGGCGGTCGCTGCCGGCGCCGCGAGTGCCCCCGCGATCGCCGAATCCGCGGAGAGGATCGTGTGGGCGAGGTACTGCCCGGCCAGCGCGGGCGCGAGGAGACCGAGGGCCCGCGGACCCGTCGCCATCGCTGCGGCCGCGAGGGCGCGGCGCGTCCAGCCTGCGCCTTCTGCGGCCTGCGCGGCGAACCCATGGATCCGATCCGCCGCGATCCCGGACAGGGCGCCGCCGAGGAGCACGAACGCCGTCAGGAGGAAAAGCGCGTTGAACGACGGGGCGTTCCGGAAGGCCTCGGGCGCCGCCGCGCCGTGCGCGAACGCACCCGCGAGCGCGGCGATCACCGCGAACGATGCGCCGAACAGCGCCGGAGCGACTGGCGCCCGGCGCGGCAGGCTGTCGGAGTGCGCGGCCTGGGCGACTCCGGGAGGGAACCTGAGCACGGTCTCATCCTAGGATTTTGACTAGCGTGGAGGGGAATCGGCGAAGGCCCGCGCCCTCCGCCGCCCGCCCCGCGCGACAGTTCCGTCGCGCGACCGCGCCGACCCCGAGGATCCCCATGGACCAGCCCGCCGCCGGACCGATCGCCGACGTCGCCACCCGAATCGACACCGCGGGAGGGCGATGGCTCGAGGCCGAGACCATCGTCTCCGTCCCCTCCGAGCGCGCGTTCCGCGAGATCGCGACCGGCAAGGGGATCTCCTCGTGGTTCTGCGCCGCAGCCGTCGAGCCCGAGGTCGGCGGCGCGCTGACCCTCTACCTCGATCCCGTCTCCGAACCGGGCACCGCCGCGGCCGAAGAGAGCGCCTCGCGCGGCGAGATCACCGAATACCGCGCGCCCTCGGCATTCGGCCCCGGCCGTTTCGCCTACGTCGAGCGCGACTGGATGGGCCCCGGCCTGCCCGTCGACCCGTGGATCACGGAGTTCGAGGTCTCGGAAGCCGCCGCGGGTTCCCCTGCCGGCGCCACCCGCATCTCCCTGCGCTCCGGGTTCGACAAGGACTCCCACCTCGCCGGCGAGTCCATCGCCCCCTCCATCGAGGGCTGGGCGCAGTCGCTCACCGCGCTCGCCCACCGACTCGATACCTTCCCCGACGGAGATGTCCGCATCGTCGCGGCCGCCGCCGAGCCGGCCGCCCGGTCTGTGACGGACCGCTGGGCCGCCGCGCTCTCGGCGCTCGGGATCTCGGCCTCGGCAGCCCCGGGCGATTCATTCTCCACCGCGGGCCGCGTCGGCCGCGTCGCCGGCACCGTGCTCCGCATCGCCGACGGCTCCGGCGTGTTCGCGCTCGCCGCGCCCCACACCGGAACGCTCTCGCTGCAGTGCTACCCGGCAGGCGAATCCGCCGAACAGGCCACGACCCACTCCGCCCTCGGCGCCCGCGTCGCCTCCCCCGACCTCGCAGCCGCAGAGGCCTGGGACGAGCAGCGCTGGTCGCGCTGGGTGGAGTCGCTGGGGTAGGGCTTCCGCCGTCATGGGCGAAAAGACGTGTTGCCGCCTGCGACCGCACCCGGAGTAGCCTCGCTGGGGCGAAAGACGGTGGACTCGTCAACTAGACGGCGGGCCCGCCGAGTACCTCGCACGGCGCGCAGACCGCGCGCACCACGCATTTTCAAGGGAGACTTCCAATGACACAGACCACGATCCTCCCCGGCGCCGACGACCTCGGCGCGCTCGACTCCGTCAAGGCAGTCGCGGCCGTCGCCGCGGACGCCCCGCTCGAGGCGGCCACCATCGCGCGCCGCGCAGTCGGCCCGCGCGACGTTCGCATCGCCATCGAATACTCCGGCATCTGCCACTCCGACATCCACACGGCCCGCAGCGAGTGGTCGCAGGCCACGTACCCGCAGGTCGTGGGCCACGAGATCGTCGGGCGGGTCGATGCCATCGGCTCCGAGGTCACGCGCTACGCCGTCGGCGACCGCGTCGGCGTCGGCTGCATGTCGAACTCGTGCCACGAATGCTCCGCCTGCGAGGCCGGCCAGGAGCAGGACTGCGAGAACGGCCCCGTGATGACCTACGGCAGCCCCGATTACGACGGCACCATCACGCAGGGCGGGTACAGCGCCGCGACTGTCATCGACGAGCGCATGGTCCTCCGCATCCCCGAGTCGCTGCCCGCCGACGCCGCCGCGCCGCTCCTTTGCGCCGGCGTCACGATGTTCTCGCCGCTGCGCCGGTGGAACGTCGGCCCCGACACGAAGGTCGCGATCATCGGCATGGGCGGGCTCGGCCACGTCGGTGTCAAGCTCGCGGCCGCGATGGGCGCCGAGGTCACCGTGCTCTCGCAGACCACGTCGAAGCGCGAGGATTCCCTGCGGTTCGGCGCGGCCGAGCACTACGCGACGTCTGGAGACGAGGGGAAGCAGAACCTCAAGGACCTGCGCGGC
The DNA here is from genome assembly GCF_036741115.1 of Dietzia sp. Lineage (NCBI taxonomy): Bacteria > Bacillati > Actinomycetota > Actinomycetes > Mycobacteriales > Dietziaceae > Dietzia > Dietzia sp. Next base: position 2,399 of record NZ_DAINST010000048.1, on the reverse strand, counting down.
TCCTTCGACGTCATCCTCAACACCGTCTCCGCGAACCTGCCGATGGACAAGTACCTCGCATTGCTCCGCAACCGCGGTGTGTTCGTCGAGATCGGCCTGCCGATCGAGAAGCTCGACGTATCCGCGTTCTCGCTGGCCAACGGTCGCCGGGTGCTCACCGGCTCGATGATCGGCGGAATCCCCGAGACGCAGGAGGTGCTCGACTTCTGTGCAGAGCATGGCGTGACGCCGGAGATCGAGGTCATCTCGGCCTCCGAGGTGAATTCGGCGTACGACAGGGTGATGAAGTCCGACGTGCGCTACCGCTTCGTCATCGACGCCTCGACGTTCTGATCCACCGCCCGGGGCGCGCGTTCGCGCCCCGGGCGCTCCCCTAGTGCCCGAGCACCGCCTTGAGGAACGCCCGCGTCCTCTCCACCTGCGGATCGGTGAAGATCTGCTCGGGGGTCCCCTCCTCGATGATCTTCCCGCCGTCGAACACGAGCACCCGGTCGGCGACGTCGCGGGCGAAGCCCATCTCGTGGGTCACGATGAGCATCGTGATCGACGTCGTCTCGGCGATCGTCCGCAGCACCCCGAGAACGTCGGCGACGAGCTCCGGGTCGAGCGCGGACGTCACCTCGTCGAGCAGCAGGATGTCGGGATCCATCGCGAGCGCGCGGGCGATCGCGACCCGCTGCTGCTGCCCGCCGGACAGCTGCGTCGGGTGCGCATCGGCTTTGTCCTCCAGCCCCACCGTCGCCAGTAGCTCGCGGGCGCGCGCCTGCGCCTCGGCCTTCGATTGCCCGCGCACGTGGATCGGCGCCTCGGTGATGTTCTCGAGGACGGTCATGTTGGGAAACAGGTTGAACTGCTGGAACACCATGCCCACCCGCGAGCGCGCGGCACGGAGATGTTTCTGCGAGGCCTTGACCAGCTTCTCGCCCTTGTATTCGTGCGTCAGTGGCTTCCCCTCGAGCCAGATGACGCCGCCGTCCACGGGCTCGAGCGTCATGAGGAGCCGGAGGATCGTCGTTTTTCCGGAGCCGCTCGGGCCGATCAGAGCGACGCGCTCGCCGCGCCTCACCTCGAAGTCGAGCTCGTCGAGCACTACGTGCTTGCCGAAGCGCTTCTCGACGCCGGCGAAGCGCACGATCTCCTCGCCGCCGCGCCCGTCCGCCGCCGGCGCGCCCTCCTCCGGCGCCGCTTCCGTGGCGTTCTCTCCGCTAGTACGCAAGGGATTTCTCCAATTTCCGGACGAGGATGGATGTCGGGTAGCTGGCAAGGAGGAATATGACGCCGGCCAGCGTGATCGGCTCGAGGTACTGGAACGTGCGGGCACCGAATTGCTGTGCGGCCGTGACCATTTCCACCACCGTGATGACGAAGAGGAACGGCGTGTCCTTGAACATCGAGATCGCGTAGTTCCCCAGCGCGGGCACCGTGGCGCGGATGGCCTGCGGGAGTACGACGGCCCGCCAGGTGCGCGCGCCCGGGAGGGAGAGCGCGTGCGCCGCTTCCCACTGCCCCTTGGGCACGGCGCCGATGCCGGCGCGGTACACCTCGGCCATGTAGGTCGAGTAGTGGATACCGAGCACGACGATGCCGATCTGCAACGCGGAGAACTGCGGCAGCAGGAAGTACGCGAACAGCAGCTGCACGACGAGTGGGGTGAGGCGGATGAACTCGGCGATCCCGCGGACGGGGTACGAGATGATCCGCGGGGCGGAGCGGCGCACGATGGCGATCACAAGGCCGAGCACCGCGGCGATGCAGAAGCCCAGCACGGTGGCGAGCAGCGTGATCTTGAACCCGTCGAGTAACACCGGCAGGCACTCCCACGCCCGCTCCCAACTCCATTGGACGGTCATTTCGCGGCCTCCTCTCGCGCCGGGCGCCCGCCGGAAGCCGCGACCTCTACCTGTGTCCCGCCGCCCGCCGTTGCGCCGACCCCGGCGGAGCCCGCCTTTCCGAACGCCTCGGTGTCCGGCCGCAGGCGGAGGACCTCGCGCAGCGAGGGCCCCGCGCCGAGCCGCGCCTTCGCCCGCGCCTCAACGAGGTTCATCGCGAGGGTCAGCACGTAGGCGATGACGAAGTAGAGGATGAGCCCCACCCCGAAGGAGAACAGGGTGTCCCCCGTGCTCTTGCGCAGCTCGACGATCTCGTAGTTGAGGTCGTGCAGGAGGATGAAGGAGGCGAGCGCCGAGCCCTTGAGCAGCTGGATGAGCAGGTTCCCGAGCGGCGGGATCATCTGCGCCCACGCCTGCGGGAACGCGACGCGGCGCAGCCGCTGCCAGGCGGAGAAGTTGAGGGCGATCGCCGCCTCCCGCTGCGGAGCCGGCACAGCGGCGAGCGAACCCCGCACGACCTCGGCGCCGTACGAGCCGTAGTTGAGACCGAGCGCGAGGATCCCGCAGAAC
>NZ_DAINST010000047.1:10445-25305 GCF_036741115.1 Dietzia sp. | reverse complement strand
CGACGCTCCTCGCGGCCGACGGGGCCGCGGCGGATCTCGCCGACGGTCGCAAGCTGCGCAGCCCCGTCCCCCGCGGGACGGACATTCTCCACAGAGCCGGGTTGCGCGCGCTGCTCAGCATCTCACCGGACGCGCTCGCCGACATGTTCGCTGCCTTCGGGCAGATGGACGTCCGCCGTCAGGAGGCGTTCTTCTCCCGCACCCGCGGGCCTGCCGCGACCACCGCGGCGATGGGCACCCAATGGGCGAAGGCGGCCGCCACGACCCGTATCGAGGTCGCAGCCGCCGCCTTCGGGGCGCGGTTGCGGGGCGCTTCTCGCGCCGAGGGCAGCTAGATCGTGAACCCGAGGGCGCGGAGCTGCTCACGCCCGTCCTCGGTGATCTTCTCGGGGCCCCACGGGGGCATCCAGACCCAGTTGAGCTCGAGCTCCGTACAGGGCCCGTCGTCGACGACGGCGCTCTGCGCTTGGTCCTCGATCATGTCCGTGAGCGGACACGCGGCCGAGGTGAGGGTCATGTCCACGCGGGCGGTCGTGCCATCGTGGATCCAGATGTCGTAGACGAGGCCGAGGTCGACGACGTTGATCCCGAGCTCCGGGTCGACGACGTCGCGCATGGCCTCCTCGACGTCTGCGGCGAGCGCGAGGTCCTCCGGCGACTGCTCGGTGCGGTCAGCGGCGGGACGGTACTCGCCGTTGTATGCCATGGAGTCGTTGGCGCCGCCGGCATCGGCGACCCCTGCTCCTTCTTGCGTTGCTTCGGTCATCGTGTCCTCCCTGGTAGAGCAGTACGGATTGGCGGGCGGCCCCTGCCGGGGCGCCGGTCAGTTCGTCTGGGGCTCCTGCTGCTGGGCGAGGGCGTCCTTGAATGCCATCCAGCCGAGGAGTGCGCACTTGACGCGCGCGGGGTATTGCGAGACGCCGTGCAGTGCGACGGCGTCGTCGAGTAGATCCTCGTCTCCCTCGATCGTGCCCCGAGAGGAGATCATCTCGTGGAACGCGTCGAACTTCTCCATGGCCTCGGGCACCGTCTTGCCGACGAGCAACTCGGCCATCATCGACGTCGAGGCCTGCGAGATCGAGCAGCCCTGGGCGTCGTACGAGATGTCCTCTACCGTCTCCCCGTCGTCCCCGAGGCGGAGGCGGAGGGTGAGCTCGTCGCCACAGGTGGGGTTGACGTGGTGCACCTCGGCGCCGAACGGGTCGCGCAGCCCTGCGTGCTGCGGGTTCCGGTAGTGATCGAGGATCACTTCCTGATACATCTGTTCGAGCTTCATGTTGTTCCGATCGCCTACCTCACCGCGAAGAAATCCTGGGCCGCGACGACGGCCTCTGCAAGGGCGTCGACCTCGTCCAGCGTGTTGTACACAGCGAACGACGCGCGGACGGTCGAATTTATTCCGAACCGCTGATGCAGCGGCCACGCGCAGTGGTGGCCGACGCGCACGGCGACGCCGCGATCGTCGAGCACCTGGCTCACATCGTGGGCGTGGATGCCGTCCAGGACGAACGAGACCGCGCCGCCCCGCGCCTCGGTGGTCTGCGGCCCGACGATCGTCACTCCTTCGATGGCGGAGAGACGCTCGAGGGCGCGCGCCGTGAGCTCGCGCTCGTGCTCAGCCACAGCGTCCATCCCGATCGCCGAGAGGTAGTCGACGGCCGCCCCGAGGCCCACGGCCTGGGAGGTCATCGGCACTCCTGCCTCGAAGCGCTGGGGCGGATCGGCGTACGTGGTCTTCTCCATCGTCACGGTGGCGATCATCGAGCCGCCCGTGAGGAACGGGGGCATCGCCTCGAGAAGCTCCCTACGCCCGTAGAGGACGCCGACGCCCGACGGACCGAGCATCTTGTGCCCGGAGAACGCCGCGTAGTCGACGCCGAGGGTGTGGAAGTCCACCGGCATGTGCGGCACCGACTGGCACGCGTCGAGCACCGTGAGGGCGCCGACGGCCTGCGCCATCTCCACCATGCGCGCAACGTCGAGCACCGCGCCCGTGACGTTCGACTGGTGCGTCAGCGCCACGACCTTGGTCCGCTCCGAGAGCTCGATGGAGTCGAGGTCGATGCGCCCGTCCGCCGTCAGGCCGAACCAGCGGAGCGTTGCGCCGGTCCGGCGCGCGAGCTCCTGCCACGGCACGAGGTTGGCGTGGTGCTCGAGCTCGGAGATCACGATCTCGTCGCCTGGTCCCACGGACCGTCCCTCGAAGCGCTCGTCACCGAGCGTGTACGCCACGAGGTTGAGCGCCTCGGTCGCGTTCTTGGTGAACACGAGCTCATCGGCATCGGCGCCGACGAACTCCGCGATGCGCTCGCGCGCGCCCTCGTAGGCGTCCGTCGCCTCCTCCGCGAGCTGGTGCGCACCGCGGTGCACGGCGGCGTTGGAGCGCTCGAGGAAGTCCCGCTCGGCATCGAGCACCTGCACTGGGCGCTGCGAGGTGGCGCCGGAATCGAGGTAGATCAGCGGCTTACCGTCGCGGACCGTACGTGAGAGGATCGGGAAGTCGGCGCGGACCGCCTGCACGTCCACTGCATCCACATCTGCGGCCATACCGGCTTACGCCTTCGCCTGGTCGGTGTAGCGCTCGTAGCCGTGCTCCTCGAGCTCGTCTGCGAGCTCGGGGCCGCCGGAGGTGACGATCTGGCCATCGGCGAACACGTGCACCTGATCGGGCTTGATGTAGCGGAGGATGCGCGTGTAGTGCGTGATGAGCAGGATGCCGCCGTTCTCCTCCGACTTGTATCGGTTGACGCCGTCGGAGACCACACGGAGAGCGTCGACGTCGAGGCCCGAGTCGGTCTCGTCGAGCACGGCCATCTGCGGCTTGAGGAGATCGAGCTGGAGGATCTCGTGGCGCTTCTTCTCGCCGCCCGAGAAGCCCTCGTTGACGCTGCGCTCGGCGAAGTCGGGATCGATCTTGAGCTCACCCATCGCGTCCTTGACCTCCTTGACCCAGTGGCGCAGCTTCGGCGCCTCGCCGCGCACGGCCGTGGCCGCGGTACGGAGGAAGTTGGCCATGGAGACGCCGGGCACCTCGACGGGGTACTGCATCGCGAGGAAGAGGCCCGCGCGGGCGCGCTCGTCGACGCTCATCGCGAGGACATCCTGGCCGTCGAGGGTGATCGAGCCCCCGGTCACCTCGTACTTCGGGTGGCCGGCGATGACATACGACAGGGTCGACTTGCCGGAGCCGTTCGGGCCCATCACGGCGTGCGTCTCGCCCGAGTTGATGGTGAGGTCGACGCCCTTGAGGATCTCCTTCGCCTCCTCGGAGTCGTCGTTCGGCGTGACCCGGGCCGTGAGCCCGCGGATTTCGAGAGTGGACATCAGATATTTCGCCTTCGCTAGGTGGGTTTCGCTATTCGTCTCGGGATTCGTCTCGGGGCGCCGAGGCCGCGTTTGGCCCGCGCTCGCGGGGCGGTGGCCGGTTCTCGGGGGCCCGAGCAGGTTCGTTTATGACGGCGGACTACACGCCGATCAGGGCAAGCTCGTCCTCGACGTACTCGGCCAGCCGCTCGCGGACCTCCTTGACGGAGATCTTTGCGATGACCTCGCCGAAGAAGCCGCGCACGACGAGGCGCCGGGCGACCTCCTCGGGGATACCGCGCGCCTGGAAGTAGAAGAGCTGCTCGTCGTCGAAGCGGCCGGTCGCGCTCGCGTGGCCCGCGCCCTCGATCTCGCCGGTCTCGATCTCGAGATTCGGGATGGAGTCGGCGCGCGCGCCGTCGGTGAGGATGAGGTTGCGGTTGAGCTCGTACGTGTCCGTGCCCGTCGCGGCGGCGCGGATGAGCACGTCGCCGACCCACACCGCGTGAGCGTCGGGCTTCTTGGTTGCGCGATCGCCCTGGAGCGCGCCCTTGTACATGATGTTCGAGCGGCAGTTCGGCACGTCATGGTCCACGAGCAGTCGGTGCTCAAAGTGCTGCCCGTCGTCGGCGAAGTAGAGGCCGAGCATTTCGATGTCGCCGCCCGGGCCGGAGAAATGGCCGTCGGAGGCGACTCGGACGAGCTCGCCGCCGAACGTCGCCGCAGCGTACTTGATGCCGGCATCGCGGCCGACTCGCACGTGGTGGCCGGCGAGGTGGACCGCGTCGTCCTCCCAGTCCTGGACGGAGATGACCTCGAGGTATCCGCCGTCATCAACGACGAACTCGACGTTTTCCGCGATCGTGCCGCTGCCGGTCTGGTCGAGCACGACGACGGCGCGGCCGAAGCGCTCGACGCGGATCTGCGTGTGCGCGAAGGCTACGGCGTCGGCGCCAGGGCCGGACATCCGCACGACGACGGGCTCGGCGATCTCCTGCTCCTTGCCCACCGTGATGATGGTGGCGTTCTCGGCGGACGTGAAGGCCTGGGCCTGCACGCGATCCGAGGGCTCGCCCGCTGCGCCGAGGCGCGCGTCGTCCATCGGCGCAGTCTCGACGGAGATCGCGTCGATGGTCGCGCCATCGTGGTCGCCGACGCTGATGCTCACGGTCCCCGTGGCGGCGGCGTTCGAGCCGTCGTGGAGGCCGCGGAGGCGCTTGAGCGGGGTGAACCTCCACGCCTCGTCCTTGAAGGTCGGCACCTCGAACGCGGCGACGTCGCGGGAGGTGAAGACGTCGCCCTTGGTGAGCGTGGAGTCGAACTCGTTGCTCTGGATGTTGTTGCGGTTGCGCCCGGTGGACTCTGCCGCGGCGCCGCCGGTCTGCTCGCTCTTCTCGGTCGTCGCCATGGACTAACCCACCGATCCTTCCATCTGCAGTTCGATAAGGCGGTTGAGCTCGAGCGCGTACTCCATGGGGAGCTCCTTCGCGATCGGCTCGACGAAGCCGCGGACGATCATCGCCATGGCCTCGTCCTCGTCGAGACCGCGGCTCATGAGGTAGAAGAGCTGGTCGTCGGAGACCTTGGAGACGGTGGCCTCGTGGCCCATCGTCACGTCGTCCTCGCGAATGTCGACGTATGGGTAGGTGTCCGAGCGCGAGATGTTGTCCACTAGCAGCGCATCGCACTTGACCGTGGACTTACTGCCCTTGGCGCCCGGGTTGACCTGGATGAGCCCGCGGTACGCGGACCGGCCGCCGCCGCGCGCGACGGACTTGGAGACGATCGAGGACGAGGTGTTTGGCGCGAGGTGCACCATCTTCGAGCCGGTGTCCTGGTGCTGACCCTCGCCGGCGAACGCGACGGAGAGGACCTCGCCCTTGGCGTGCTCACCGGTCATCCACACGGCCGGGTACTTCATCGTCACCTTGGAACCGATGTTGCCGTCGATCCACTCCATCGTCGCGCCCTCTTCGGCGCGGGCGCGCTTGGTGACGAGGTTGTAGACGTTGTTCGACCAGTTCTGGATGGTCGTGTAGCGGCAGCGCCCACCCTTCTTGACGATGATCTCGACGACCGCCGAGTGGAGGGAGTCCGACTTGTAGATCGGCGCAGTGCAGCCCTCGACGTAGTGCACGTAGGCGCCCTCGTCGACGATGATGAGCGTGCGCTCGAACTGGCCCATGTTCTCCGTGTTGATGCGGAAGTAGGCCTGCAGCGGGATGTCCACGTGCACGCCCGGCGGCACGTAGATGAAGGATCCACCGGACCACACCGCGGTGTTGAGCGCGGAGAACTTGTTGTCGCCCGCGGGGATCACGGAGCCGAAGTACTCCTTGAACAGCTCGGGGTGCTCGCGAAGGCCGGTATCGGTGTCCACGAAGATGACGCCCTGGCTCTCCAGGTCCTCGCGGATCTGGTGGTAGACGACCTCGGACTCGTACTGCGCGGCGACGCCGGCGACGAGGCGCTGTTTCTCCGCCTCGGGGATGCCGAGCTTGTCGTACGTGGCCTTGATGTCCTCGGGAAGCTCTTCCCAGCTGGTGGCCTGCTTCTCCGTGGAGCGGACGAAGTACTTGATGTTGTCGAAGTCGATGCCGGAGAGGTCGGCGGACCACGTGGGCATCGGCTTCTTCTCGAAGATGCGGAGCGCCTTGAGGCGCGTCTCGAGCATCCAGTCCTGTTCGCTCTTCTTCCCGGAGATGTCGCGGACGACATCCGGGGACAGACCACGCTGAGCGGAGGCGCCGGCGGCATCGGAATCGTGCCAGCCGAACTGGTACGCACCGATGGAATCGATGATCTCCTCGTCGGTGGACAGCGAGCGCTCCGAGTTCTCTGCGGACACTTGGTCCTGGCTGAGAGTCATTCGATCTCGTCCTTTCGTTGAGTACCGCGGGCGGTGAGGGCAGTCGCCCACTCGCGGCGTCGAGCTGTGGTTCTGGCGCCGGCCCGCCTTCGGAGGCGGCCCGGGTCTTCGGGTCTTCGGAATCGGCGGGGCTAGCCGGGTGGCTCCCCGGGATCTGCCGACCACTCCTTACCCGGTCTGTCTACTGCGACCGGGATGTTTGTCGTGCACGCGCAGTTCCCGACCGCGAGGGTCGCGAGCCGCTGGATGTGCGTACCGAGCTTGACCTCGAGCACGCCCTGCTCCGCGGCGCACAGTTCGGGGCACTGCGAGGCGACGTCCCACACCGGGCAGTGGTGCTGGCAGAGCTGCACCCCGGTCACGGTGTCGTCGACGGAGGCCTCGTATCCGGCCGCGGAGAGGGTGCTCGCGAGCTCCCTCGCCACGCCGCGAACCTCCTCGGGGCTCTCGGCTGGACTGATGTCCTCGACGAGCGCCTCGAAGCGGCTGAACGCGAAACGGTACACGGCCTCGGACCCGCCCGCCGCGCGCAACGCCTCGAGGGCATCGAGTGCGAGCTGGCCGTTCGAATCGCCGCGCAGCCCGCGACCCCGCGCCGTGAGCCGCCACGCCCGGGCCGGGCGTCCGCGGCCCTTCGCGGGGCGCCGGATGGTCTCGACCAGCGACTCCTCCGCGAGGATCTCGAGATGACGGCGAACCGCGGTGGGTGTGAGAGCCAATGCCTCCGCGACCTCGGCCGCAGTGGAATCTGGGTGCCGCAGGAGTAGCCCCAGCACCTTTTCCCTGGTGCCGGTGCCTTGCTCGAGCTCGTGCTCGGCCACGCCTGACGCCGTGGACGACCTGGGCGCCGCAGAGTCCTGGGACAACCGGGACAGCTGTTCCGTCATTCGCTCACCTCCTCACGGCAATACACTTTACGCAACACCGACCTTTCGTAAATAATTCCGCCCCCATACGGCACCCCGTGCCGCCCTGCCTCTCCCCTTCTCCGCTACGCGCCGACCCGCCGTCCTTCCCGCTTTGCCGCCGCCGCATATGCCCATGACGGCGGAGATCCGGGTCGGCCGGGCGGAACCGGACTTCCGCCGTCGGGAATAGGGGTGTAGACGGGTTAGGGTTGCAGGCGACATGCGCGGCTTCCGCGCGGGCAGGTGACGAGAGGACGTGCGGTGGGCCGAGCGGTGGAGGCGTCGTCCGCGGTGCTCGCGCGGCTCAATTCCGCGGCGGCGTCCTTTGGCACCCGGGTGTCCCGGTACACCGCTGCGGAGTCGGGGCACGGTCGCCTCGACGAATCCCGCCTCGCCCTCGTCGCGAGAATCCGGCTGCTCGGCACGGCCGCGGCGGTCCTCATGGCGTTGGGTGCGCTCGGCGCCGGCGCGCTCCCCGTCCTGCACAATCCGCTGCAGGGCGAGCGCGTCGTCGGGCTGCTGCTGCGGATGCAGCAGACGTCGATGACCATAGCGATGATCGGCATGGTCGGGCTGACATTGTGCTGGCTCGGAATCGGATATTTCGCACTCGGCCGCAGGCTTCGCGGCGGTTCGATGCCGACGATCAGGCGGCTAGCGATCGACAGGATCATCGCGAGCTGGGCCATTCCCCTCGCGCTCGCCCCGCCGATGTTCTCGAAGGACGTCTACAGCTACCTCGCACACGGAGCGATGGCCTCGATCCTCAAGGATCCCTATTCCCTCGGCCCCGTGGCGGCGCTCGGGGCGGACCATCCGCTCACGATCAACGTGCCGACGATCTGGCGCGAGACCCCCAATCAGTACGGTCCCGCATTCCTTCTCATCGAGCGCCTCGTCTACGAGGTCTCGGGAGACAACGTCATCCTGGGCACGGCTATCCACCGTGCGTTCGCGCTCGTGGGCATCGCGGCGATGGCGTGGGCGATCCCGCGGCTCGCCCGCCGCTGCGGCGTGTCGGACGTCGCCGCGCTGTGGCTCGGGGTGTGTAACCCGCTGGTGCTGTTCCACCTGGTTAGTGGCATCCACTCCGAGTCGGTGATGCTCGGCTTCCTCGCGGTCGGCCTCGTTTGGGTGTTCCGTGCGACCGACAACGCGGGGGTGTGGGCGCGCCGCGAGTACTTCTTCTTCATCGCCGGGACGGTGCTGGTCATCGCCGCGGCAATGGTGAAGATCCCGGTGATCGTCGCGCTCGGATTCGTCGGTCTCGCTCTCGCCAGGCGCCTCGGCAACGACCTACGCGCATTCGTCCGCGCCGTGCTGGCGATGTCCGCGATCTGCGTGGCGACGACGGTCGTCGCCGTCCTCGTGAGCGCTTCGGGGACGGGGTGGATCACCAAGCTCGGTGCCGCCACCGCGGTTCGTTCGTGGCTCTCGCCGCCCACCGCCCTCGGAGTGATTGTCGGCGGGGCCGGACAGCTTCTCGGACTCGGTGACCACACCGAACAGCTCCTCGCGATGACCCAGGCCGGCGGAATGGTCCTCGCGGGCGCGTGGACGCTGTGGCTGCTCTGGGTCGTGTGGACCGGCAAGCTCAACCCGCTCGGCGGGATGGGGCTGGCGCTCCTCGGTATCGTGCTCATGTTCCCCGTCGTCCAGCCGTGGTACGCCCTGTGGGCGATGGTGCCCCTCGCCGCGTGGGTCTCGGCGTGGCGGGTCCGTCTCATCGTGATCGGATATTCGGCGCTTCTCGCCTGTTTCGTCCTCCCGCCCGGATACGGCCCCCCACCGGCGGTGACGATCGGCGCCTGGGTCGCCACCGTGATCACGCTGCTCGTCATCCTCATCGCGTGCCTGTGGTGGCCGGGGTTCCTGCGCCTGAGCCGAATCCGTGAGACCGGCTCGCGGCCTGCGGAGACCGACTCACTACCATCGGCTACGTGATCACGGCGGACTACGATCTCGCGCTGCGCGTACGCGGGTTGACCAAGAGCTATGGCGAGAAGCTCGCAGTGGATGGCATCGACTTCGATGTGCGCCGCGGCGAGGTCATGGCCCTGCTCGGTCCCAACGGCGCGGGAAAGACGAGCACGGTCGAAATATGTGAAGGCTTCCTCGAGCCCGATCCCGGTTCGTCCGTCTCGATCCTCGGCCTCGACCCGGTGCGCGAGCGCGGCGCGGTCCGCGAACGCGTGGGCATGATGCTGCAGGGCGGCGGAGCCTATTCGGCGGCGCGCACGGAAGAAATGCTCAGACTCGTCGCGTCCTTCTACGCCGATCCTCTCGACGTGGACTGGCTCCTCGACATCCTGGGGATGCGCGAGCACGGGCGCACCCCCTATCGCCGGCTCTCCGGCGGGCAGCAGCAGCGGCTCTCCCTGGCCTGCGCGATCGTGGGCCGCCCGCAGCTCGTATTCTTCGACGAACCCACGGCTGGCATGGACGCCCAGTCCCGGCTCGTCGTGTGGGACCTCATCAGGGCGCTGCGCCGCGACGGCGTCGCCGTGCTGCTCACCACCCACCTCATGGACGAAGCCGCCGAGCTCGCCGATTCCGTGGTGATCATCGACCGCGGTTCTATCGTCGCGTCCGGGACGCCGGAGCAGCTCTCCGCGCTCGGCACCACCAACGGGATCGTCGCGAGTTTCGCCGCAGACGTTCCGGCGACCGAGCTGGACTCGCTCGCGGAAGCGCTGTCGCGGCGCTCCTTCCCCGGTGCCGGCACCGCCGGCGGCGGGGAGGTTCGCGTCCGCCCGGGTAATCGGGCCCACGAGATCAGCATCGACGGAGAACCGAGCCCCGAGCTCTTCGCCGCGGCGTGCGCGCACTTCGCCGAGCGCGGCCTCGCGCTCGATTCCATCGGGCGCCGGCAGCGTTCGCTCGAAGACGTGTTCCTCGAGCTCACAGGGAAGGAAATGCGTTGAGCGAGGCATTCCCCGCTGGGACTTTCGATCGGCCCTCCTCGCCTGCATCGCGCTCCGCGATGTGGGTGGCGCAGACGCGGATGGAGTTCTCCCTCTTCATCCGTAATGGGGAGCAGCTGCTCCTCGCGCTCTTCATCCCCGTCGCCCTGCTCGTCGGGCTCACCGAACTCGGTGGCTCGACCATCCAGCAGCCGCGAATCGATGCCGCGGTACCCGCCGTGTTCGCCGTGGCGATCATGTCGGCCGCATTCACCGGGCAGGCCATCGCAGTCGGATTCGACAGGCGCTACGGGGCGCTCAAACGTCTCGGCGCCACCCCCCTGCCGCAGGCGATCATAGTCGGCGGCAAGATCACCGCGGTCCTCCTCGTCGTCGCCGGGCAACTCGTCGTCCTCGGCATCGTCGCGTTGCTCCTCGGCTGGCGGCCCGAGCTCCTCCACGTGCTCGCCGCGCTCGTTCCCGTGGTCTTCGGGGTGCTCGCTTTCGGCAGCCTCGGACTGCTCCTCGGCGGAACGCTCAAGGCCGAGGTCACGCTCGCCCTCGCCAACCTCGTCTGGTTCGTGCTCCTCGCCTTCGTCGGCGCGGCGATCGGGGCGGTCGAGCTCTCGAGTGGCGTCCACGATGCGATGCTCCTCATCCCCTCATTCGCGCTCACCGAAGGCATCTCGCGGGCCCTTGCCGGCGAGTTCCCCGGAGTGGAGCTGCTCGTGCTCGGCGCCTGGTCCATCGCCGGCGGTCTCGCGGCCTCGCGCTACTTCCGCTTCACATAGCGCCGGCTCTCCCACTCGGGACCGGATTCCGGGACCGGATTCTGGGAACGAGGACATCGACCAATAGAATCCCTACTTGTGACCAGCACGAACCAGTCCGCAGCCCATCCCCGAACCGCGTCCGATGATTCGGAAGGAGGGCCCCGGATGCTCTCGCGCCTGCCGGTCCCGTCCTCCCGCACACTGTGGTGGCTCGCGCTGCTCAATCTCATTTGCCAGATCGGGATCATGGGCACCGGCGCGATCGTGCGTGTGACGGCCTCCGGCCTAGGCTGCGAGGAGTGGCCGCGCTGCAACCAGGACAGTTTCGTCCCGGTCGCCGGCGCCGCCCCGTGGGTCCACCAGCTCATCGAGTTCGGCAACCGGACCCTCACCATCGTGCTCACCGTCGTCGCGGTCCTCCTCCTTCTCGCCGTGCTGCGGGCGGGCCGCCGGACGGAGCTCAAGGCTCTCGCGTGGATCATGCCGTTCGGCATCCTCGCGCAGGGGATCATCGGCGGGATCACCGTGCTCGCTGGGCTCCTGTGGTGGACTGTTGCCTTGCACCTCGTGCCCTCGCTGCTCCTCGCTGCCTGCGCGGCGGTCCTTTTCGTGCGTATTCAGGAACCCGACGACGCGCCGGTCCGCGTCCTCGCGGGCTCCCGTTTCCGCTCCGGCATCGTGCTCTCGGGGGCGCTCCTCGCCGCCGTGCTCGTCGCGGGCACGCTCGTTACGGGCGCAGGCCCGCACGCAGGTGACGGACGCGTCAAGGCCGAAGACCGTCTCCAGGTCGACATCGACCTCCTCGCCCACATCCACGGCGAGCTCATGGCGGTCTACCTCATCCTCGTCGTCGCACTCGTGGTCATCGCCTTTCGCAAGGGGATGGACCGCGTCGTGCGCCGACGAGGCATCGTCCTCGTGTGCGGAATCCTCGCTCAGGGAGCTATCGGCCTCATCCAGTACTTCACGGGAGTACCCGAGGCGCTCGTCGTTCTCCATGTCCTCGGCGCAGGGCTCGTGACAGCGCTCACCGCGATCCTCTGGGCCGGCTGCCGCGTGCGCCGGCCGGAGCCGGGACCCGAGCTCGCCTGACTCTCAATCGCAGCGCAGAAGGGCCCTACAGCGAGGAACTCGCTGTAGGGCCCTTCTGCATTCGGCCCGCCCGAATACGGGCGGGCCGCGGGTGCTTAGACCAGGCGACCGGAGCCGGCCATCTTCTCCCAATGCCCGGCAGGTACGTCGATCTTCAGGGTCGTCTTCTTCGACCAGTCGTCGGTCTCGAGATTGCCCACCGAGCCGATGACGGCATCGGCCTGTTCCTCCGAATCGACGAACTGCTCGCCGAGCACGCCGTCATCGCCGACGAGGCAGAGTCGAACGCCGCGCCGACCGACAGGCTCGCGCACTACGTACGCCATGCCACCGTGCGCGGAAACGAACCGCGAGATGTTGCGCACGACCTTCTTCGGCGCGAGCGCGGCCTGCTCGGCGGCCTTTTCCTTCTCCGCCTTCTTTCGGGCCTTTCCCGCGGCCTTCTTCTGGGCGCGGGTCTCCCGCTCGGGCGTCTCGCCGGCGTCCTTGGACGAATCCGCAGCCTGATCGGCGTCGGAATCGGAGGAGGACGAGCTCGCGACAGCCGCGGCTCCGGCGGCTGCGGCCGCACCGGCGCCTGCGGCGACGACAGCCGTTCCCGCACCGCTCTTCTCCTCGACACCGCTCGCCGAGCCGGATTCTTCGCCGCCTGCGGGCTTCGCGCCGCCGAGGGAGAGCCCGCCGGAGCCGCCGCCGGGCGCCTTGGCCTTGGAACCGCCGCCGAGCGTAAGCCCGCCACCCGAGCTCGGTGCCTTCGTGGCCGAATCCGGCGTCTTTTCGGTGGATTCCTGCGCGGTGGAATCGTTCGAGGAAGTGGTCTCCGCCGCGTCGGGCGCGGGGCTCTCGGCGGCCTTCGCACCGCCGAGCGATAGCGCCGCGGCACCGCCGCCGGGCGCCTTGGCCTTGGAACCGCCGCCGAGCGTGAGCCCGCCGCCTGAACTCGGCGCCTTCGCGTCCGACTCGGATGATTGTTCTGCGGGCTCGGTTGTCCCGGCCGACTCCGCGGGTGCTGGGGACTCCTGGGCAGCCGGCTTCTCCGCCGGCGCAGTGGACTTGCCGCTCGCGGCGGTGGCTTGTTCAGCGGCCTTTCCGCCACCGAGGGTGAGCCCTCCGGCGCCGCCGCCGGGAGCCTTGGGCTTCGATCGTCCGCCGAGGCTCAGAGTGCCGCCAGAGGTCTGCGCCTTCGCCTCCGTTGCGGGAGCTTCGGACTCGGCCGCAGAATCCGAGGCAGCACTGGCCCCATCCTTCGACTCCTCGCCTGACGGCGACGCCTTGGACGCGGCCGCAACCCCTGCTCCCGCAGCGACGCCCGCTCCGGCGAGACCGCCGAGCGCGAGCTTGCCGCCGCCGGGGGCGGGCGCGGACGAAGGGCCATCGAGGCTGAGGCCGCCCACGGAGGAAGAATCCTCGCCGGATTCAGATCCGGAAGCGGCTTCGCCGCCCTGCGCGGTATCGGCTGAGCTCGGTGATGAGGCTTGCGCCTGGGTTGGGGCGGTCTCGGTGGACTCCGTGGGCTCGGCGGCGTCCGAGGCCGTAGAGGTCTCGGCGGCGGGACCTGAGCCGTCATCCGGCGAGGCATCTCCGGAGGCATCGCCGGACGAGGTGGGCGCGCTCTGTGCGGCGCCGTCCCCGATAGTGATGCCCTGGCCTGAGGCCTGACCGGCCGCGGGCTTGGGGCCTTGACCGTAGCGCGAGTGGAGCTGCAGCTTTCCGCTGCCCTGCGAGGAAGTCATGCGGCTATCCTACTTGCCGGTAGTGGCGATACACAGGCGACATTCGTAATACTGGTCTGTATGCATGCAATCGTCGTGTTCAAACACGGAGGCCCCGAGGTCCTGGAGTACAGCGAGGTCAAGGATCCCGAGCCCGGGATCGGCGAACTCCTGGTCAGGCCTCTGCGCATAGGTGTCAACTACATCGACACCTATTACCGTGAGGGCATCTACTCGCGCGAGACCCCCTACATCCCCGGCGATGAAGGTGCGGGCGTCGTGGTGGGGGTCGGCACCGGAGTGTCGGAGTTCGCACCGGGCGACCGAGTCGCCTGGAGCAGTGCGCCATCGAGCTACGCCCAGTACGTTTGCGTCCCGGCCGCCCGAGCGGTGCCCGTCCCCGACTCCCTTCCGGACGAGATCGCCGCGTCCGCATTGTTCCAGGGGATGACAGCCCACTACCTCGTCAACGACACCCACCGTGCGAAGGAGGGCGACTTCGTCCTCGTCCACGCGGGAGCCGGCGGCGTCGGCCAGCTGCTCATCCAGATGTGCGTGCAGCAGGGTCTTCGGGTCATCGCCACGGCATCGACGCCGGAGAAGGTCGCCATCGCGAAGTCTCGCGGCGCGGAGATCGTCCTGTCCTACGAGGAGGCGACGGGAACGACGATCCGCCGACTCACCGACGGCGGCGTGGAGACGGTGTTCGACGGGGTCGGCGCCGCGACCTTCGATTCCTCGCTCGATAGCCTCCGGGTGCGCGGCACGTTCGTGCTCTACGGTGCCGCCTCCGGCCCCGTGCCGCCGTTCGATCTCCAGCGGCTCAACTCCGGAGGCGCGCTGAGTATCACCAGGCCCTCGCTCGCCTACTTCGTTCGAAACCGCGAGGAGCTGCTCGAGCGTTCCGGTGCCGTGCTGTCGGCGCTGGAATCCGGGGACCTCGAACTCGAGGTGGGTGCGACCTTCCCGCTTTCTCAGGCCGCAGAGGCGCACCGCGCGCTCGAGGGGCGGAAGACGCAGGGCTCGATCGTCCTCGATCCTCTGTCCTGAGTCAGAAGTCGGCGGCGCGCGCCGATCAGAACAGGCTGGAGATGGTCGGCAGGCCGAGCACAGCGTCGATCGACAAAGCGACGAAAACCGCCGCGAGGTAGTTGTTCGAGAGGATGAACAGCGACAGCGGCTTGACCTCGACCCCGCGCTTGACCCCTGCGTAGAGGCGATGCGCCATGACGAGGAACCAGACGCCGAAGCCGACCGAGCCGATGGCGTAGACCCATCCCGCCGCCGGGATGAGTAGGAA
>NZ_DAINST010000047.1:0-10435 GCF_036741115.1 Dietzia sp. | reverse complement strand
GACGAGCACGGTGACCCACGTGTAGAGGACGATCTGGAGAGTTACCTCTCGCGGGGTCTTGACGACCGGAAGCATCGGCACCCCGGCGCGCTCGTAATCGTCCTTGTAGCGCATGGCGAGTGCCCATGTGTGCGGCGGCGTCCAGAAGAAGATGATGAGAAACAAGACGATCGCCTGCCACCATGCGGAACCCTCGCCCGAGGGGAGATTGTCCGTAATCACGGCCCAGGACACGAGAACCGGCATGCAGCCCGCGGCTCCGCCCCACACGACGTTCTGCCACGTGCGTCGCTTTAGCACCATCGTGTACACGAAGACGTAGAACATGATGGTGAGGACGATGAACCCGGCCGCGAGCCAGCTCTTCGCGAGAAGACCGAGCCAGAGCACCGAGGCCACCATGAGCAGCGTGGCGAAGATGAACGCAGCGCGCCTGGACACCGCGTGCCGGGCGAGCGGGCGCTTTTCCGTCCGCTTCATCACCTGGTCGATGTCGTAATCGACGACCATGTTGTACGTGTTGGCGGCGGCCGCGCCCATCCAGCCGCCGACGAGTGTGAGCAGGACGAGGCCGAGGTGGATGTGGCCTCTATCGGCCTGGAGCATCGACGGGATCGCGGCGACGAGGAGGAGTTCGATGACCCGCGGCTTCGTGAGCGCGATATAGGCGCCGATGATGTCCTTCGCACGCCCCAGCGGGCCGCGCGTTGTGTTTCCACCAGAGGCCCCAGCCGAGTTCCCCGCCGACGTCTCCACGTTTACGGGTTCCCCGGCGGGCGTCCCGGAATACGAAGGATTCCCGGATCGACCGGCTCGCCGTGGGATGGACTCGTGCACTGCTCTCCTCTTGCTGCGATCTGCGCACGGACTAACACATTGCGACCGAAAGGACGCGGATCTCCGTGGGGCAACTGCGGCTCAAGTCTACGTGTCGGGTCTTGCGGCGACGTAATCCCGGTACACACCCGCGACCCCGGCGACACGAGTCCGAGGGGATAACTACTCTGTAGGGGTACCCACGGGCGGTGGGGTGCCGACGGGCGCCCGCGCACTCGGAGAAGACAGGGAAATAGTCGGGAGATAACTCGGCTTTTACCCGGAAAAGGTCGCAGGGCAGCGGTCCTGCCGGCGGCCGGACCAGGGCGAATTGCCGGACGGAGAATTAGCGCTCGGCGAGGCGCCCGCCGTCCTTCTCCATTGCACACCGCCACCGCCATCCGGAACATCTCGATCCACGCAGCATGGGAGTGCCAATAGTGTTCAGTCCTTCGGAAGTTGCCGACCTCACCAAAGACAGCAATCCGTCCAACTGGACCGATCTCGACAGCCGCGCGGTGGCCACGGCCCGCATGCTCGCGGCCGACGCCGTCGAGAACTGCGGCAGCGGCCACCCCGGCACGGCTATGAGCCTCGCGCCGGTCGCATACACGCTGTTCCAGCGCGTCATGCGCCTGGACCCGGCGGACCCGGACTGGGCAGGGCGTGATCGCTTCGTTCTCTCGGCCGGGCACGCGAGCCTCCTCCAGTACATCCAGCTCTACCTGGCGGGCTACGGCCTCGAGCTCGACGATCTCAAGAAGCTCCGCACGTGGGGATCGCTCACGCCCGGCCACCCCGAGGTGCACCACACCAAGGGCATCGAGACCACCACGGGCCCGCTCGGCCAGGGCCTCGCCACCTCGGTGGGCATGTCGATGGCCTCGCGATACGAGCGCGGCCTGTTCGATCCCGAGGCACCGGCCGGCAAGAGCCCGTTCGACCACTTCGTCTACGTCATCGCCTCGGACGGCGATCTCCAGGAGGGTGTCACCTCCGAGGCCTCCTCCCTCGCCGGCACGCAGCAGCTCGGCAACCTCGTGGTCATCTACGACGCCAATCAGATCTCCATCGAGGACGACACGGACATCGCGTTCTCCGAAGACGTCGCCGCCCGCTACGAGGCATACGGCTGGCACGTCCAGCACGTGGAGGGTGCGAACAACCTCGCTGCGCTCGAGGACTCGCTCACCGAGGCGCGCCAGGTGTCGGACAAGCCCTCGCTGATCGTGCTCCATTCAGTGATCGGCTTCCCGGCCCCAAACAAGATGAACACGGGCGCATCGCACGGCGCCGCCCTGGGCGCCGACGAGGTCGAGGCCGTTCGAGAGGCGCTCGGCCTCGCCGGTACCGCTCCGTTCGAGGTCGCCCCCGATGTCCTCGAGCACACCCGCGGCGCCCTCGAGCGCGGTTCCCGTGTCCACGCCCAGTGGGACGAGCTCTTCTCCGAGTGGGCGGCGAACAATTCCGAGCGCAAGGAACTCTTCGACCGTCTCCGCGCGGGCGATCTCCCCTCCGGCTGGGACTCCGAACTCCCAGCCTGGGAGCCCGACGAGAAGGGCATCGCCACCCGCAAGGCGTCCGAGGCAGCCATCCAGGCCGTCGCCGCCGCGCTCCCCGAGCTGTGGGGCGGCTCCGCGGACCTCGCCGGATCGAACAACACGATCATCAAGGGGGCCAGGTCCTTCGGCCCCGAATCGATCTCGACGTCCTCGTTCGAGGCGAGCCCGTACGGCCGCAACCTCCACTTCGGCATCCGCGAGCACGCGATGGGCTCGATCCTTAACGGAATCTCGCTCCACGGCCCGACCCTCCCCTACGGCGCGACCTTCCTCATTTTCTCCGACTACATGCGCCCTGCAGTCCGCCTCGCGGCGCTGCAGAACACGCATGTCACGTACGTGTGGACGCACGATTCGATCGGCCTCGGCGAGGACGGACCGACCCACCAGCCGGTCGAGCAGCTCGCTTCGCTGCGCGCGATCCCCGGCATGTCCGTGCTGCGCCCGGCCGATGCCAACGAGACCGCGGCGGCGTGGGCCGCGAGCGTCGAGCGCGGCGGCCCCAAGGGCATCGCGCTGACCCGCCAGAACGTCCCCGTGCTCGAGGGCACCCGCGAGCAGGCACGCGAGGGCGTTTGGCGCGGCGCATACGTGCTCCGCGATTCCGAGTCGACCCCCGAGGTCGTGTTGCTCGGTACAGGCTCCGAGGTCTCCCTCGCGGTCGAGGCCGCGCGCGAGCTCGAGTCGCGCGGCACCGCGGTCCGGGTCGTCTCCGTCCCGTGCCTCGACTGGTTCCTCGAGCAGGACGTCGAGTACCGCGAGTCGGTGCTCCCCTCGGCGGTGCGCGCCCGCGTCTCCGTCGAAGCCGGTTCGCCCATGCCTTGGTACCGCCTGCTCGGCGACAACGGGCGCGCGGTCGCGCTCGACCACTTCGGCGCCTCCGCCGATTACCAGACCCTCTACAAGGAATTCGGCCTCACCTCGGCCGCGGTCGTCGCCGCAGCCGAGGAGTCCCTGGCCACCACCGGCACCGCCACCGAGGAGAAGTAATGACCAACGGCAATCTCGCGGCGCTCGCCGCCGCAGGCGTTTCCATCTGGCTCGACGACCTCAACAGGACGCTCATCGATTCGGGCACGCTCGCCGAGTACCTCGACGAGCTCGCCGTCGTAGGCGTCACCACCAATCCGGCGATCTTCAAATCCGCGATCGCCGGCGGCGATGCGGCCTACGACGAGGGCATTTCCTCCGCCCTGGCGAGCGCCGACGGCGCCACCGGCTCCGAGCTCGTCGACCATGTCGTCCGCGAGCTCACCACGGAGGACGTCCGCCGCGCGTGCGACGTGCTCGCCCCGGTCTACGAGAACTCGCGCGGGGTCGACGGCCGCGTGTCCCTCGAGGTCGACCCGCGCCTCGCGCACGACACCGAATCCACCGTCGCCCAGGCACTCGAGCTCGCTGCAGAGGTCGACCGCCCCAACGTGATGATCAAGATCCCTGCGACGGACGAGGGGCTCCCCGCGATCAGCCGCGTCCTCGCCGAGGGCATCGACGTCAATGTCACGCTCATCTTCTCCCCCGAGCGCTACGAGCAGGTCGCGCGCGCCTACATGTCGGGCCTCGCCGCCGCTCACGCGAATGGCCACGACATCTCGAACATCCACTCCGTGGCCTCGGTCTTCGTCTCCCGCCTCGATACCGAGGTCGACGACCGCCTCGACGCCGCGTCCGAGCTACGCGGCAAGGCCGGGCTCGCTGGCGCGCGCCTGTGCCACGCGGTGTTCGAGGAGCTCCTGCAGTCCGAGGAGTGGCGCGAGCTCGCCGCCGCCGGTGCGGAGCCGCAGCGCCTCCTCTGGGCATCTACGGGCGTCAAGAACCCGGATTACCCGGACACGATGTACGTCACGGGCCTCGTCACCCACGGCACCGTCAACACTCTGCCGCTCGGCACCATCATGGCGTTCGCCGAGCACGGCGAGGTCACGGGCGATACCGTGCGCGGCACCGCAGAGGCTTCGCGCGAGGTCTTCACCGACCTCCGTGAAGCGGGCATCGATACCGACGAGGTCTTCGAGCTCCTCGAGAAGCAGGGCGTCGAGAAGTTCGTCACAGCGTGGGCGGACCTCTATGAGGCGGTCTCGGGCCGGCTCGAGAAGTAGGTCTGACGGCGGACGTTCCCCCTTTCGGGGACCGGACCTCCGCCGTCAACGGTGGGGAGTAAATCCGACAGTGCGCGACGCACGAGGGAAGGGCGGCCGGTGAGCCAGCACGAGCCAGGTATCGAGGCGGACATCGATAGCGAGGTGGCGTCGGACGTGGACACGGAAGCCGGGCGGGTCAATCCCCTCCGCGACCCGCGTGACCGGCGCCTTCCGCAGATCGCGGGCCCGTGCGGTCTCGTCATCTTTGGCGTCACGGGAGACCTGTCGCGAAAGAAGCTCATCCCCGCGATCTACGACCTCACCAACCGCGGTCTCCTGCCCCCGGGCTTCGCTCTCATCGGTTTCGGGCGCCGCGAGTGGAGCAAGAAGGACTTCGAGGAGTTCGCGAAGAAATGCGCGAAGGAGCGTTCGCGCACGCCGTTCCGCGAAGACGTCTGGGAGCGTCTCGCGGAGGGCCTGCATTTCGTGACAGGCACGTTCGACAACGATTCGGGCTTCGACGCGCTTGCCGCCCAGCTCGCAGAGCTCGAGGAGGCGGGAGTCACGGGCGGAAACGTCGCGTTCTACCTTTCGATCCCGCCGGATGATTTCCCCGTCGTGTGCCGCCAGCTCGAGCGCACGGGCGTCGCCGACCAGTCCGGGGAATCGTGGCGCCGCGTCGTCATCGAGAAGCCGTTCGGGCACGACCTCGACAGCGCTCGCGATCTCAACGACGTCGTCGGCAGCGTCTTCCCCGAGGAGTCGGTGTTCCGCATCGACCACTACCTCGGCAAGGAGACGGTCCAGAACATCCTCGCGCTGCGCTTCGCCAACCAGCTCTTCGAGCCGGTGTGGAACGCGCACTACGTCGACCACGTGCAGATCACGATGGCCGAGGACATCGGCCTCGGTGGCCGCGCCGGCTACTACGACGGCATCGGCGCCGCGCGCGACGTGATCCAGAACCACCTGATCCAGCTCATGGCGCTCGTCGCCATGGAGGAGCCGACGAGCTTCTCCGCCCACTCCCTGCGCGAAGAGAAGATCAAGGTCCTCGAGTCGGCGGCGCTCGCCGAGCCGCTCGACAAGACCACGGCCCGCGGCCAGTACGGCGCCGGCTGGCAGGGCAGCGAAAAGGTCGTCGGGCTCCACGAGGAGGAGGGTTACGACCCCGAGTCCACCACGGAGACCTACGCGGCGATCACTCTCGAGGTGCACAATCGCCGCTGGGGCGGCGTCCCGTTCTATCTGCGCACCGGGAAGCGGCTCGGCCGCCGGGTCACCGAGATCGCCATCGTCTTCAGCCGTGCGCCGCACCTGCCGTTCGACGAGACGATGACCGAGGAACTCGGCTCCAACGCCCTGGTGATCCGCGTCCAGCCGGACGAGGGCGTGACCCTGCGCTTCGGTTCCAAGACCCCGGGCACGACCATGGAGGTGCGAGACGTATCGATGGACTTCGACTACGGCGAATCCTTCACCGTCGACTCCCCCGAGGCCTACGAGCGGCTCATCCTCGACGTGCTGCTCGGTGCACCCTCGCTCTTCCCGGAATCCCGGGAGGTCGAGCTTAGCTGGATGCTTCTCGACCCCGTACTCGACAACTGGGCACGCAAGGGCATGCCCGAGAGCTATCCGGCGGGCACCTGGGGGCCACGCAGCGCCGACGAGATGCTCGCGCGCGACGGACGAAGCTGGAGGCGACCGTGATCATCGACCTGCCCGATACCTCGACCTCCGCGATCAACAAGCGGCTCACGAAGCTCCGGGAGAACTCGGGGATCCCCATGATCGGCCGGGTGCTCACGCTCATCGTGATCACCGACGCCGTCGCCGGCTCCGAGGCAGCGATCCGCTCGGCCAACGACGCCTCGCGCGAGCACCCGTGCCGCGTGATCGTCGTGATCCGCGGGGAGCGCGCCACTCCGAATCGCCTCGACGCGCAGATCCGCGTGGGCGGAGATGCAGGCGCCTCCGAGGTGATCGTGCTCCGCACCCACGGCGGCCTCACGACCCAGGCGGCCGCTTTGGTCACTCCCCTGCTGCTCCCGGACACCCCGGTCGCCGCATGGTGGCCGCGCAATTCCCCCGTGGACATCGCCGCGAGCAAAATCGGAAAGCTCGCCCTGCGGCGGATCACAGACTCCGATGCCGAGGGGCACCCCTCCGACGCGCTCGCGAAGCGGGCCGCCGGCTACACACCGGGCGATACCGACCTCACGTGGGCGAGGATCACGCCGTGGCGCGCGCTGCTCACCACGCTGCTCGACCAGCGCCCCCACGAGGAGATCACCGCGGCGACCGTGTGCGGCCCCGAAAACGCGGGCTCGACGGACCTCGCCGGCGGCTGGCTCGCCTCGCGCCTCGGTATCGACGTGCGTCGCGCGGTGGGGCGGCCGATGGTCGCCCTCGAGCGTGCGAGCGGCAGCATCGTCATCGAGCAGATCGACTCGCACACAGTGGAGGTGCGGATCACGGGGCAGGAACCGACTCGCGCGCCGATCCCGGGGCGCTCGGTCGCCGACTGCCTCGCGGAGGACCTGCGCCGCATGGACTCCGATGAGATCTTCGCCGAGGCACTGCGGGGGCTCGACAGGGTCATCGACACGGCGGCCTCGGTGCGCTGAGCCGCGCTCTGGAATCAGCCCAGCCCGCCAGGAATAGGAGAGCAATCGTCATGAGCGAAGACACCGCGGCCAATCCGCCCGCCCCCGTGCCCTTCGACCCCTCTGCCTACCCGGACCCCGAACACGTGGTCCACGAGGACGTCGATGCTCTGGCGGCGGCGGCCGCCGCCGCTATCGCGGCGATCCTCGCCGACACCCGCGAACGCCTCGGCCGCCCGGGCAGGGTGAGCCTCACCGGCGGCGGGGCCGGACTGCGGACGGCCCGCGAGCTCGCCGCGCTCGAGATCGACTGGTCGGGCGTGGAGATCCACTTCGGCGACGAGCGCTTCGTCGCCCGCGACGACCCCGAGCGCAACAGCACCCAGATCGCCGCGGCGCTCCCGGCAGCCTTCGGCGCGGCGACCGTCGTGGACTGGCCGGCCCCGGGCGACAGAGGTGCCCAGGACGTCGATGAGGCCGCCGCGAGCTTCGCCGCCGCGCATCCGCTGCCCGCAGGCGACGAGCCGTACTTCGACGCCTTCTGCCTCGGCATGGGCGGCGAGGGGCACGTCAACTCCGTGTTCCCCGACTCCCCGCAGGTCCTCGCGGGAGAGGACGGCCACGCCGCCGAGGACATCATGGCCGTACACGACTGCCCGAAGCCCCCGCCCGAACGGATGACCTACACCCTCGGCGTTGTGCGCCGCTCCCGAAACGTGCTGCTGCTCGTGGCTGGCGAGGAGAAAGCGGAGGCCGTCGCCGCGGCCTCGGCGGCAGGGGCGGATCCGGTGCAGTGGCCGGCTGCCGGCGCGCGCGGCCTCGAGGCGACCACCTGGTACCTCGACCGTGGATCGGCCTCGCGCCTCTAGCAGTTCCGGCTGGACGGATGTAAATGACGGCGGAGGCCGGGAATCTCCTGGAGATTCCCGGCCTCCGCCGTCATACGAATGACTAGCGCGCTCCCGCTGCTAGAACCACTGGAACGAGACGCCGAGCCCGAACACGAGGATGAGCGCGAGCCACACCAGGCCGACGGCCACGGTGTAGATGTCTAGGTTGCGCTCGACGACGCTCGAACCGGAGAGGCTCGACTGCATGCCGCCGCCGAACAGCGACGACAGGCCGCCGCCCTTGCCGCGGTGCATGAGCACCAGGATCATCAAGATGATGCTGCTCAGTACGAGCAGGATTTCCAGCGCGAGCTTCATGCGCCCTCTCCTCCTATCGAGAGCGGGCCCTACCGGGCCCGCTTGGCGAGGCCGGTATCCGATCCGAGACCGGCCTCGCCCTCTCCGCAGCGCGCGCAGGTTTGGTGCGCGCGCACAACTGTGCCCACACTACCGGCCGCCGTGGATCGGCGACCAATCGCCACGCCGAGGAGTCACCTCGCCCTCGGCGTGGACGCCGGGAGGCTACGCCCCCGGAGCGCCCTCCGCCGCGATGGCGGAGAGCTGTGCAAACTCCTCGGGCTTGAGCGAGGCGCCGCCGACGAGGCCGCCGTCGACGTCCGGCTGGGCGATGAGCTCGCCGATCGTCGAGGAGCTCACCGAGCCGCCGTAGAGCACGCGGGCGGCCGCGGCGACCTCGGGCGAGGCGATCTTCGCGAGCGCCTCGCGGATCGCCGCGCACACCTCCTGGGCATCGGCCGCCGATGCGGTCTTGCCCGTTCCGATGGCCCACACGGGCTCGTACGCGACGACGACCTTGCCGAGCTGCGCCGCGTCGAGTCCCGCGAGCGAGGCCTCGAGCTGCGAGACGACGTGCTCGACATGGTTGCCAGCCTCGCGGACGTCGAGCTTCTCGCCCACGCAGACGATGGGGGTGATCCCGTTCTCGATGGCCTTCGCGGCCTTCTGCGCGACGATCTCGTCCGTCTCCGCGTGGTACTCGCGGCGCTCCGAGTGCCCGACCACAACGTAGCTGCAGCCGAGTTTCGCGAGCATGGGAGCCGAGACCTCGCCCGTGTAGGCGCCGGAATCGTGGGTCGAGACATCCTGCGCGCCGTACGAGAACGGGAGCTTGTCCCCCTCGATGACGACCTGCACGCCGCGCAGATCCACGAACGGCGGGAGGAAAGCGACGTCGACCTTCTCGGTGAACTTGTCCTTGAGGGCGAAGGCGACCTTCTGCACGAGGGCAATCGCCTCGAGGTGGTTGAGGTTCATCTTCCAGTTGCCGGCGATGAGCGGCCTGCGCGGAGCTGCCATGATCTGTTCCTTTCGCGTCGGTGCGGTATCTATCGTGTTCGAACTCGTCGGTCTGCCGGGCTACTTCGCGAGAGCCGCGACGCCGGGAAGCTCCTTGCCCTCGAGGTACTCAAGGGAGGCTCCGCCGCCGGTGGAGATGTGCGAGAAGTTCTCCTCTCCGAGGCCCAGCGTGCGCACGGCCGCAGCAGAGTCGCCGCCGCCCACGACGGAGAACGCGCCCTTCGCCGTCGCCTCGATGATCGCCTGGGCGACCCCGCGCGTTCCGGCGGCGAAGTTCGGGAACTCGAAGACGCCCATGGGGCCGTTCCAGAAGATCGTCTTGGCCGAATCCAGGAGCCCGGCGAACTTACGCACGGACTCCTCGCCGATGTCGAGACCCATGGTCCCGTCTTCGATCGCGTCCGCCGGGACGGTGTTGTGCACGGCGTCCTTGTCGAATCCGGCAGCCGCGACGACGTCGACCGGCAGCGCGATGACGTCTCCGAAGCGCTCGAGAAGGTCCTTGCACGTGTCGATCATGTCCTCCTGGAGCAGCGAGGAGCCGACCGAATAGCCCTGCGCGGCGAGGAACGTGAAGCACATCCCGCCGCCGATCACGAGGGTGTCGACCTTGGGCGCGAGCGCCTCGATCACGGCGAGCTTGTCCGAGACCTTGGAGCCGCCGAGGACGACCGCGTACGGGCGCTCGGGATCCCCGGTGAGCTTCGCGAGGACGTCGACCTCGGCTGAGACGAGCTTGCCGGCGTACGCCGGGAGTAGCGATGCGACATCGAAGACCGAGGCCTGCTTGCGGTGGACCACGCCGAAGCCGTCGGAGACGAACGCGCCGTCCTCTCCCACCAGGCCGGCGAGCTCGCGGGCGAAGGCTTCGCGCTCGGCGGCGTCCTTCGAGGTCTCGCGCGGATCGAAGCGAACGTTCTCGACGAGCAGGACATCGCCGTCGGTGAGCCCGTTGGCGCGTTCGCGAGCGTCCGTGCCCACGACATCCTCGGCGAGCTGCACGTACTGTCCGAGCTGCTCGGTGAGCTCCGCCGCGACCGGCGCGAGCGAGAACTTCGGGTCGGGTGTGCCGTCGGGGCGACCCAGGTGCGCGGTGAGCACGAGGGACGCGCCGGCGTCGAGGAGCGCCTTGAGCGTGGGGATCGACGCGGTTATGCGGCCGG
>NZ_DAINST010000046.1:0-25423 GCF_036741115.1 Dietzia sp. | reverse complement strand
ACGCTCACGCAGACCGGACTCGCCGAGCGCGTGCTCCCCGAGCTCCCCGGGATGCGCCTCGAGCGCGACGAGCACATGCAGCACAAGGACGTGTACTGGCACTCGCTCACCGTGCTGCGCCAGGCCATCGACCTCGAGGATGACGGCCCCGATCTGGTCCTTCGCTGGGCTGCACTCCTCCACGACATCGGCAAGCCAGCGACCCGCGCGGCGAAACCGGGGGGCGGCGTCACCTTCCACCACCACGAGGTGGTCGGCGCGAAGATGGCGCGCAAGCGGATGCGCGCCCTCAAGTACCCGAAGGCGATGATCGAGGACGTCGCTGGTCTGATCTTCCTGCACCTACGATTCCACGGCTACGGCGACGGGGCGTGGACGGACTCGGCGGTGCGCCGCTACGCGACCGACGCCGGAGACCTCCTCCCCCGCCTCCACAAGCTCGTGCGCGCGGACTGCACCACGCGCAACAAGCGGAAGGCGGCGCGGCTCCGGGCGAACTACGACTCGCTCGAACAGCGCATCGCGGAAATCGCGGAGGCCGAGGACCTCGCGAAGGTCCGGCCCGATCTCGACGGCAACGACATTATGGAGATCCTAGGTGTCTCGCCGGGCCCCGAGGTCGGCAAGGCGTGGAAGTTCCTCAAGGACCTCCGCCTCGACCGCGGACCTCTCGACCGCGACGAGGCGAAGGCCGAGCTCCTTGCGTGGTGGTCCCAGCAGGACGGTCGCTGACGTGGCAGAAAATTCGGCCGGCTCGTCGGCCCTGTCCGGGTCATCCTTGCCGTCCGTGCTGTCTATGCTTCGCCGGCCCGCCCCGGCGCCGCGGCGCCGGGAGCTCAATCCCGCCCTGCGTGCGGCCGCGCGCCGCCCCGTGTGGCTCTTCGTCTCCGGGGTCCTCCTCGCCGTGGGTGCGTTTTTCTTTTTTGTCGGCGCCCCGTGGCTCCACCAAACTCCGCCCTATCACATCGATTTCGACGTTTATCGAATGGGCGGAAAGGTTTTCCTCTCCGGCGGGGATATATACGGCGAATTACCGGAGCTCGCGCGGGGCGATCATTTGCCCTTTACCTATCCGCCTTTTTCTGCGGTGTTGTTCTCCCTATTCGCCGTGATGCCACTCGAGGTCGGCGGGTCCCTTCTCACGCTGGGGACCGTACTTTGCCTCTGGTACACGCTCGTCGCCGTCACATGTTTCACGTGGAACATCGGGCGGCGCGAGGCCGCGAGGCTGGTCCTCCCGGTCCTCGCTCTGGGCCTGTGGATCGGTCCCGTGCGGGAGACGATCTTCTTCGGGCAGATCAACGCGCTGCTCATGGCGGCGATTCTCTTCGGGTTGTTCGCGGGACTCCTGCCGCGCTCCGGGATCGGTGCGGGTCTTGCGGATGGTCAGGGTCACGCGGCGTCGGAAACGCCGCGCCGCACCCCGCTGTGGGGACCGATTCTCGTGGGGGTCGTCGCGTCGATCAAGCTCACTCCGCTCGTGTTCGGCATCTTCTACCTGGTGCGACGCGATCTCCGCGGGGCCTTCGCGATGGCGGGCGGCGTGGCCCTCGGCGTCGGCGCGGGCTTCGCGTTCCTCCCGTCGGCCTCGATGCAGTACTGGACCGAAACGATCCTCAGTTCGGACCGGATCGGCGCGCCGATGTTCGCGTCGAACCAGAGCCTCAACGGCGCGCTCCACCGCCTCCTCGGGGACGGGACAACGACGAAGGCCGTTTGGGCGCTCCTCGTTCTCGTTGTCGTCGCGGTCATCGCCTGGTGCGCCGCGCGGCTGAGCTCCGCGGGCCTTCCGGCCGAGGCCGCGATGGCGGTCGCGCTCATCTCCCTCCTCGCTTCTCCTGTCTCGTGGGGGCATCACTGGGTGTGGATCATGCCCATTATCGTCGTCTTTTCCGCGCGGGCATTCCCGCGCCTTTCGACGACGCCGGAGTTCCGTGCATATGGGAATTGGAATTCGGCGAGAATACGCTTTTCCGGCGTAGTCATCTGGGCCGGATTGCTCGTCGGATTCTTGACCCCCTATTGGCTGGTGCCGCGCAGCGACGGACACGAGGTCGACTGGAATGCGTGGCAGACGTTGGTGGGCGATGCCGTGCTGTTGTGGGGCCTTCTCGCCGTCGCACTCTTCCTGACGGCGGCCGCCGCGGCGCCCCGGGCCGGCCTGTGGACGGCGGCACGAGGAATCCACAGCCCGAAGTAGCGCACCCCACGGCGGGGCACGGCGGTCCAGGCTGTGCAGCATGGATTACATCCTCGGAGACGGCCTCGCAGAGCCGACGCAATGGACCACCGACCCGACCCTCAGCCTCGTCGACGCGAATGCGCCCGACGCCGTGAGTATCGACTTCCTCGGCAGCGGAACGGATGCCGATGCCCTATGGGATTCCGATGGCGACGGAGCCGCCGACCGCGTCGTGCTCGCCCACGGCACCGAAGCGCAGGAGGTGTACGCGGACGATGGCAAGGGCACGTGGGCGATCCCCGTCGAGTACTCCGGCTCCGCGGGTGGCACCGGGAGCATCGGGCTGGCGGCGCTGGGCGCTGGCGGCGCGGGCTCAGTGGGTGCGGGGTCCGCTGGGGGCGGCTCGGTCGGCGCTGGGTCTGTCGGTGGCGGCTCGGTGGGCGCAGGTTCCGTAGGCGGAGGCTCGGTGGGCGCGGGGTCGCTCGCGGGCGGTCTCGGGCTCATGGGCCTCGGTTCGCTCGGCACGGGTTCGGCGAGCTTGGGGGCCGTAGCCGCCGGTGTCGGCGCGGGCTCGGCCGGCGGGATCGATCTCCAGCTCCCCGAGCTCCCGCCCCTCCCCGAGCTTCCGCCACTTCCCGAGATGCCCTCGTTCGAGGTTCCTTCGTTCGAGGTGCCGTGCGCACCGGAGGAACAGTGCCCTCCGCCCGAGCCGTGCCCGCCTGCGGTCGAGCCCGCGGCGGAGTGCGATACGCCGGCACCCGAGGGTCCGGCGGAGGTCACCGAAGAGGATTTCGCGAAGGACACCGAGCACAACTCGGTGGGCCCCGATCCCGTCGCGCCTGCCCCGGCGCCCGTGCAGGGCGGCATCGATGCCGGCTCCGTGGGAGGGGTCGGTTCCATCGATGCCGCCGCGCTCGGTACAGGCTCGGCCGGCGGCGCCGGTTCGCTAGCCGCGGGGTCCCTGGGCGCCGGGTCCCTGGGACTCGGGTCCGCCGGATCCCTGGGCGCCGGTTCGCTCGGTGGCGGATCCGTAGGCGGCGGATCCGTATTCGGCGGCGGCCTGGGCGTGCTGTCGGGATCGCTGTTCGTCTAGCGTGCCGGGTCCCGCGGGGCCGCTCTGGTAGCCCGTTCCTGCGGGTCCCGCGGGGAATGGGTTCGGTCGCTGGGTGGGGGTCTTCTCGTCGTCGGCGCGGTTGGACATCACGGTCGCCGTCGCGAGCATCATCACGCCCACCAGGCAGAACACGAGGATCCGGACGATGGCGCTCATGTTCGCGAGGTCGATCACGAGGAGTTTCGCCATGGATGCGAGGAACAGCCCGGCGCCGAAGACCTTCGCCTGGGGAAGGGGCTTCTTCGTCGTCAGGAGCCAGATGGAGACGGCGAAGAGTCCGACGGTCACGAAGAGATGGCCGAAGTAGAACCACACCTCGTTCTGCGCGGGTGTCGAGCTGAGCATGAGTCCGCCGTAGAGGACCGTCGAGATGATCCACGCCAGGCTGAGCAGCGCCCACGGCCACGAGGAGATGAGGGAGCGCGAGCGCGCGTCGAAGGTCGGCGGCGGGAGGTGGCCGGGAGCCTGGGTGGGGACGGAGCGGAAGGTGCCCGGGTGGTTGGGCAGATCGATGTCGTCGATCGTGCGCAGGAGCACGATGATCGCGTGGATGAGAATCGCCGAGGCGGCGGCGAGTTGGACGAGCACGAGGGCCGGTGTGGACATCCGCGATTCGGGGAGGAACCACAGGCGCGAGTCGAGGATCGCCGGGACGGTGCAGACGAGCGGGATCGCGGAGACCAGGTCTGCTTGCACGAGGCTGTACAGCGAGCGGAGCCGCAGGTGGAGGGTCAGGTAACAGAACGCGACGAAGGCGCTGCCGAGCACGGAGTAGCCGGTGTCGATGTCGAGCTCGTGCGCGGACCAGAAGAGGCCGATGCTGAGCAGCGCGGTGCCGATGGCCATCGTCGTGCGGGCGTAGATCGAGCTTGCGAGGTCCTTGCTGCGTTCGCTGAGCTGGGCGATCGTACCGGCGAGCACGTAGACGAGGGACAGGGCGACGAAGAAGAAGGGCGTGTAGATGGGGTCCGTGTCGAAGATGTAGATGACGACGAGGGCCGTGGGCGCGAGGCCGACGATCCCGGCGATGAGCGCGTCCTTGCCGGCGCCGGCGTTCTCCCGGAGGCCGATGAGCATGGCGCAAGCGGCGGTCACGGCGACGATGGCGCAGTAGACCCACGGGTCACTCGACGACGAACCGCCGGTACCGGAGTCGAGGCGGAAGCTGAGGACGGCGAACATAGCGAGTCCCGTGCCGATGTAGGTGGCGAGGCGCGCGATGCGGAGCCACTTGCCGAGGCTCGCGGTGACGAAGCCGGACACGACGTACATGACGGCGATCGCTCCGAGGGTGAGGGCGTTCTGCTCGACGATGATCATGGCGATCATCGCGCCGCACACGCCGATTCCGGCCATGACGGCCGACGAGAGCCTGCGCGCGATGAGCACTCCGGCTCCGGCGACGGCGAAGACGATCACGAGGCCGAGGGCCGGGTGGAGGAGTTCGTACACCGCAGATGCCGCGACTGGGATGATGAGGAAGATCGCGATGGAGGTGCCCAACGTGGCGAGCGCGCCGATGTGGGTGCCGACCACGTTCCTGCCGGAGCCCGGCGTGCGGGAGCGGACCTTGGATACGTGCCGCGAGTGCAGCCACCAGCCTGCGGTGCCGAAGAGGGCGCCGACGCCGACGGCGATGGCGAGCTGCCCGAACGGACCGACGAGACCGAAGACGATGGCGAGGAAGAATGCCATGCCCGCGGCGGTGAGGAGCCCGCCGAGGATGCCGAGTACGCGGGTGACCGCGCCCTCCTTGGTCCACCAGCGCTCCTCCTCAGGCACCGGTGTCCACGGCTTGTCGTAGGCCGCAGAAGCGGGCCTGCGGCCGTGCTGGGAATGGGGACGCGACTGGGGTTGGGCTGGAGTCGCGCCCTGCGGACCCCCGTTATTCGGGCTCTGATTTGGACTCCGGTTCGGCACCGAGGAGTTCGGGCGCTGGTTCGGGGTGGGCTGCTGCGACGGGCGCTGAACAGAGGCCCACGCGGCGGCCGCGTTGTCGGGTGAGGGAGCATTGGCCGCCGGCGCCTGGGGAGGCGCGGTGTTCGGCCTGGCCGGTGCGGTGGCGCTCGACGTGGAGTTCGGTGCCTTGGGCGCCTGGGGGCGCTGGCCAGGGGCGGGGAACTGCTTCGCGCCGGGAGCGGAAGGGTTCGGTTCGGTCGGGGCCGTGTGTCGCCCGGGTGTCTGTGCGCTGGAAGAGGCAGGTGGAGTGGGTGCTGTTGGCGCCTTGGAAGCGTAGGGCGCCGTGGTCGCGGTCGGCGCCTTTGCGGAGCCAGACGCGTCGGCGCCCCCTGCGGGGACCCTTGCGGAATCGAGGGACGTGGCGATCTGGTCGAGGAGGCGCTGTGAGCGTTCGTGGGTCTCGGCCAACGATCGAATATCCCGGCTGAGCCCGGTGAGGACTGCGTCGAGCGGAACTGTGCCGCGGCGTGAGGTTTCCATGTGCCCTCTGATGCGGGGGCACCGGCAAAGGGTTCCTCCGTCGTCAAACGAGATGCAAACGTGACAACCGGCGAGCCCGCTCCGGAAGGGCTCGCGAACCTCTTGCGGGGGCCGGGCGGGGGTGCCCGCAGGTGGCGGGAAAGTCCAGCGCACGTCGAATTCCGATGCGGCGGCGTGCTTCGTCGCACAATGGATGCGACGTGTTGGTGATCGTGGTGGATACCGTGCCGGCCGCCGCTGGAATCGCGGCGCCGCACGACGGATTCGGGAGGGGCGTCTCGTGACGAGCGAGCGGTGGAACTACCTCGCGGGCGCCCGCGACGCGCGGCAGCCGTGCGCCGGCGAGCTCCTCGTCGCCTCGCCCGGGATGGACGACGGAGAATTCGGGCGGACTGTCGTGTACCTCATCGAGCACGGCACGGAGGGCACGCTCGGCGTGGTGCTCAACAAACCGATGCGGGCGAGCGTCCGAGAGCTGCTCGGCGCGTGGGCGTCGTTCGTCGCTCCGCCCGATGCCCTGTTCCACGGCGGGCCGCTCCAGCGCGATTCGGGGCTCGCGCTGGCCGTCGCCGCGCCGGGCGAACACCTCGACGACGACGAACACATCCACAACGTCGAATCGCGGGTGTACATGGTCGACCTCGACACCGATCCCGCGGTCCTCTCCCCCGCCGTCGAAGGCGTGCGGATCTTCGCCGGCTACTCGAGCTGGGTGCCTGGGCAGCTCTCCGCGGAGCTCGCGCGCGGGGACTGGATCGTCGCGCTCGGCCTGCCCTCGGACGTTATCGGCGGGACGGGAACTGACCTGTGGGCGGACGTGATCCGTCGGCAAGGCCCGCCGTTGTCGCTGTACGCGACGTTTCCCGCGGACCCTAATCTCAATTAGTGGGATCGTAATTCCATACCGTGGTTGGGCGGGAGTAGGGTCCGAGCCATGGACGCAATACGCCGCAGCGAAGCCATGGCAAAGGCCACAGCGGCGGGCGAGGTCAAGGCGGCCCACTGGGGGATGCTCGCGATCTCGACCGTGGCCGCGAGTGCCGCGAGCTCGTTCCTAGTGGGAGTGTCGTTCCTCATCCCGCGCCTCCACGACGACGGGGTGAGCCTCACCGCCGCCGGCTTTCTCGCAGCCGCCCCCAACATCGGCGTCGCCTGCGCACTCGTGGCGTGGGGACTGCTCGTGGACCGCAAGGGCGAGCGCTTATCGCTCACCGCGGGGGCGTGCTCGAGTGCGGTGCTCATCGCGCTCGCCATGGTGCTCGGCGCAAGCGGCGGCACGTCGGGGTCAGCGCTGTTCGGGCTGGGCGTGCTGTTCGCGCTCGCCGGCGCGGCCTCCGCGGCGGCGAATTCGGCGTCCGGGCGCGTGGTCGTCGGCTGGTTCCCACCCCGGAGGCGTGGGCTCGCGATGGGCATCCGGCAGATGTCGCAGCCCGCCGGTGTCGCGGTTGCGGCGCTGCTCATCCCGCCCATCGCCGACCGCGCCGGGGTCGTCGCCGCGCTCGGTGTGCCGTTCGCGATGGCAGCGC
This sequence comes from Dietzia sp., assembly GCF_036741115.1. Classification (NCBI taxonomy): domain Bacteria; kingdom Bacillati; phylum Actinomycetota; class Actinomycetes; order Mycobacteriales; family Dietziaceae; genus Dietzia; species Dietzia sp. The sequence goes on along the minus strand of NZ_DAINST010000046.1, from coordinate 18,162 downwards.
TCTCCGCGCTGCTGTGCTGGCTGTTCGTCGTGGACCCGCCGCGTCCTGCTAAGGGCGACGCCGGCTCGGCAGAGCTCGGAGCCACGCCGTACAAGGTCCCCTACCTGTGGCGGATCCACGCCACGAGCGTCCTACTCGTGGTCCCGCAGACGCTCATGCAGTCGTGGCTGCTCGTGTGGCTCGTGGTCGGTGAAGGCTGGTCCGGGTTCGCGGGTGGCGTGGTGGTCACGGCCACGCAGATCCTCGGCGGGATCGGCCGCATCGTCGTGGGCGGCGCCTCGGATCGGGTGCGCCATCGCAACCACCTGCTGCGGGCGGTCGCGGTCGCGGCGGCGTTCGGCTTCGGTGCGCTCACCGCGATCGTCGCTTTCGGGGCGCCGGGAGCGGTGGCGGTGTCGGTGGCAATCATCGCCTCGGTCATCTCCGTCGCGGACAACGGCCTGGCATTCACTTCCGTCGCCGAATACGCTGGACCGTTCTGGTCGGGCCGGGCGCTCGGCGTGCAGAACACCGCGCAGTTCCTCTCCATCGCGGCGATCACTCCCGTGTTCGCGGCAATCATCTCGGGGCACGGATTCGTGTGGGCCTTCGCGCTGGCCACGCTCGCCGGCATCGGAGCCGTACCGCTCGTTCCCGGGCACGACGAGGTGCGCGCGGGGCAGAAGGACGCCGACGGTGGGCCGGGCGGCGAGCACGAGACGGAGCACGGCAACGAGCAAGGCGCCAAGCACGAAACCGGCCACGCCGCCAAGTAACACGGCAAGGCAGAGTAAACGGCGCAGTCGCACTTCGAGAGCGAGGGAGGCACACGTTGGCTGAGGGAACCGCCGCCGAAATCCGCCGCGGGTTCGACGACGCCCTCCCCGTCGGCGTGGGCATCATCCCCCTCGGCCTCGCGTTCGGCGTGCTCATGGTGCAGTCCGGATTCTCGTGGTGGTGGGCGCCGACCTTCTCGATCCTCATCTACGCGGGCTCCATGGAGTTTCTCGCGATCGGGCTCTTCCTCGGCGGCGCGCCGATAGCCTCGCTCGCGGCCACCGGCCTGCTCGTCAACTTCCGGCACGTCTTCTACGGGCTCTCCTTCCCGCTCGAGAAGGTGCGCAACCGCCTGGCCAGGGTGTACTCGGTGTACGCGCTCACGGACGAGACCTATGCGATCGTCGCCACCAAGCCCCGCGACGAAATGAGCGGACCGCGCGCCGTCACGATCGCCGCCACGTGCCAGGCGATGTGGGTCCTCCCCGGCATCGTCGGTGCGCTCGCGGGCGAGCTCATCCCGTCGTGGCTCCAAGGGTTCGAGTTCGCGCTCACCGCCCTGTTCACGGTTCTCGCGATCGACGCGATCCGCGCGAACTCGGCGTGGTGGCCACCGGCAGTCGCGGCAGCCTGCGGCCTCGTCTCACTGCCGCTCTTCGACGACTCGATGCTCATCGCTGGCCTCGCCGCGTTCGTCGCGGTGCTCGTCGTGGCGTTCGTGATCGGCGCACGCCGATCGGGGGGCGGAAACACCTCGGATATGACGGCGGAGGACGCGTAGACCATGCCCGCAGGCCTCTCCCCTACCTACGTCCTCGTCGGCCTCCTCGTGATCGGCGTGATTACGGTACTCCTCCGCCTCGTGCCCTTCGTGGCGCTCTCGCCCCTCCAGGATTCCCGTCTGGTCCGCTTCCTCGGCATCTATATGCCCGGCGGGGTCATGGTGATCCTCGTGATCTATACCCTCCGCGAGACGACTGGCGCCATCTCCTCGTGGGTCCCGGCGGCCTGCGGCATGGCGGTCGTTATCAGCCTCCACCTGTGGAAACGCTCGAGCGTGCTGAGCATCCTCGTCGGCACGGCGGTGTACGTGGCCCTGGCTACGGCGCTGGGATGAATCGCCCTACCCCATCACCCGCTGCAGGAACGCGGTGGAATCCGGCGTCGAGGCGCCGACCGTGCCGCTATGGTCCTGCGTCGGGTAGACGTGCAGCTCCGGCGGCTGCGCGTTGAGCGCCATCTGCGCGGCCAGCGACAGCGCGAACGGCGCCGGGACGTCGATGTCCATGAGACCCTGGCCGAGGAAGACGGGCTTGTCGTAACCGCGATCGGGAGTGCCCATGAAATCGTGGAGGATCCCGTAGAAGTTCGGGATCTCGGCGAGCGGCCGCGTGACGAGCTTGCCCACCTGGGTGTCCCCGACGGCATCGGCCATCGACGAGTAACAGAGCGTCTCGGCGCGGTCGAGGAGCCCGACGCCCTCGGGCGAGAGGAACGAGTCGATGTCGAGCTCCGGGTGGGCGTCGCGGAGCGCCGTCAGGATGTAGAGCGAGTAGATGTTGAGCCCCTGCGGCAGGTCGATGGGCGGGAAACCCGGGGCCGCGTACTGGAAGATCGCCTCGATGTTCGCGGGGGTGCCGGTGGCCACCACGCCGCGGTAGTCGAGCCCGTACGGGGCGGAGAGTCCCGTCGCCCGGGCCGCGGTGTTCATCGCGGCGCCTGCGCCCTGCGACTGCCCGACGATCGAGTACTTCGCCGACAGCGGCAGCTTCGCATCGCGTGCCGCGGCCACCGAGTCGACCACGTTGTGCGCGGCGACCTCGCCGTTGAGGTAGCTGAGCAGGTTCGGCGTCCCCAGTCCGGCGTAGTCGGTCGCGACCACCGCGTATCCCTGGTCGAGCCAGTGGTTGAGGTATTCGGTATCTCGCGCGCTCCGCGGCTGCGTCGAAGGCGCGCAATCGTCGCCGAGCCCGGTGGTGCCGTGCGCCCACGCGATCACCGGCCACCCGCCCTCGGGCGCCTCGCCCTTGGGTAGGAACACGGCTCCCGAGCTCGTCGCCTGGTCCCCGAACTGGTTCGTGGTCCCGTACGTCTGCCGGTGCGCCTCCCCCGCCGAAGCCAGGGAGATCGAGGGATCGAGCGGCACCACGACACCGGATCGGCCCGGCGTGAGGTCCGGTGCGGCGTCACGGGAGTCGACTCCCGACCACACGGGGGCGGTCTGTACGGGGTCGGTCGGCTCGGCCCCGGCCGATGGGGCGGCGATGACGGCGGACAGGCCGGTTGCGGCCGCGAGGGCGAGGGCGCCGGCGGCCGTGCGCAGGCGGCCCGGCCGGTGAGAGGCGCGCGGGGCGGCAGGCGTGCGCCGGGTGTGCATGATGTTCATATCGGGATCGTAGACCGACGGTTCTGGATAAATGTCCACTTCGCGAGAGAGCGCCAGAAAATACGCCAAAAGCACCGGTCCGACGCGCATCCGTCGTCGTTTCAACCCCGGACGGGTAGCGCCGCCGGGTGGGAATCAGCTCGCTGCAGCGTGTTCTGCGTCATATTCGCGACCGTAGCGATTGGCGAGCCACGCGCAGACGATGAGCTGGATCTGGTGGAACACCATGAGCGGCAGAACGAGGAGCCCGATCGGTTGGCCGGCGAAGAGCACGGAGGCCATGGGCATTCCGGTGGCGAGCGATTTCTTCGAGCCGCAGAACTGCACGACCCGTTGGTCGGCAACCGAGAAGTGGAAAAGACGCCCGACGGCGGCGGTGAGGCCGAGGACGATCGCGAGTATCACGCAGCAGGTGAGCACGAGCCAGCCCGCCTCCGCCCAGGAGATCTGCGAGAACATCCCCTCGGACACGGCCTCGGAGAAGGCGGTGTAGACGACGAGCACGATGACCGCCTTGTCGTAGAGCCCGAGCTTCGGCCCGATCTTGTTCATGATCGGCAGGACCCACGGCCGCAGGAGCTGGCCGAGGACGTACGGCAGTAGAAGCTGGACGCAGATCTCGACGATCGAGGAACCGTCGATGTGGACCCCGGACGTCGCCGTCATGAGCGCAATGACCAGTAGCGGGGTCGCGACCACGCCGATGAGGTTCGACGCCGACGCCGAGACGATCGCCGCGGGGACGTTGCCGCGCGCGATGGAGACGAACGTGATCGAGGACTGCACAGTCGACGGCACGAGCGTGAGGAAGAGGACGCCCGAGGCGAGGCCCTCCCCCAGCAGCGGCTTGAGAGCGGCCTGGGATAGCAGCCCGAGCAGCGGGAACACGATAAAAGTGAGCGCAGTGACCGTCGTGTGCAGCCGCCAGTGCTTGAGGCCCTCGAGGGTGTCGCGCGGCGACATCCTCGCCCCGTAGAGGAAGAACAGGAGCGCGATGCCCACCTTGTTGACCCAGCCGAGCACATCGGCCGTTCCGCCGGAGGCGGGGAGCAGCGCCGCTACCCCGACCGCTACGAGGATCGAGAAGATGAACCAGTCGAGCCGGAGCTTCTTACAGCCCCTCCCCAGCGCAGCCAAGATACCCATGGTCCCATTCAAGCCGCGCGCCGTTCGGGCTGGCCATTTGGGTTCGTCAAGCGCATGTGACGGCGGGCGGCCGTAGTACCCTCGCCAGCGTGAGAAGCGAGCGCAGGAGCGGAAACGCCGAGGCCGAGGGGCGCGCGGGGCGCGAGAGCGCGGCGTCGGCTGAGAGGCGCGAGGGCGGCGAGCGCTGGCGGCCGCGGTCCCTGCGCGAGGGCCGCGAGCCCGATCCGCGCTTCACGCTCGCCAACGAGCGCACGCTGCTCGCGTGGCTGCGTACGTCGATGGCGCTGATCGCCGGCGCCGTGGCTCTCGAGGCGTTCGCCGCGAACACCATCCCGGCCGGCATCCGGACGCCGCTCGCCGTGGTGCTCCTCGTGTGCGCGAGCGCGCTGGCCCTCTATGCCTTCCGCCGCTGGCTGCGCATGGAGTCGGCGATGCGCCACGGCCGGCCGCTCCCGGCTCCCGGCGCTGCCGTGATCCTGGTCGCCGGCGTCGCCGCCGCCGCGATCGCGCTGGTCGTGGGCATCGTGTGGAATCTCCAAGGCGCATGACGCCGCCCGTCCCCCCTCCCCAGGACCCCGGGCTCCAGGTGGAGCGAACTTCGCTGTCTTGGGCGCGGATGTGGACGGCGATGGCCGTGGCGCTCGCGGCCTGCGCGCGGCTCACGTTCGAGGTGTCGCCGTGGCTCACCTTGTTCTTCGGGATGCTGGTGATCGGTCCGATGGCCGGGCTCGCGTTCTTCGAGCAGCGTCATATCGAAAGGGCGCATTGGTTTGTCGGCGCCGATTCGGGTGCGCGCAAGGCGCCGATCTACCGCTGGTTGCCACTCGCGGTGGTGACAGGGATGTGCGTGGTGCTGGCGTTGCTGGCGATCGTGGTTATCGCGCTCCGGCCGGTGGCTTAGGCCCGGCGGGCTGGGGCTTGCGGGTCTCCCCTATTGCCCCGGCATTGGCGCGGTGCTCCATGCAGAATCGCGTGGCCCGAACCACTTCAGCTCGCCGACAACACCCACCAGCGGGTTGCAGCGGCCGCGCGGGAAGTTTGCACGAGTTTGAGCTAGTTCGCCCGAGCTTAGGAGGTCGTGCAAACGTGCGGATCGCCGTGCAAAATCAGAAGACGCTCGTGCAAACGTCGCGCCTCGCAGCCCTCGCAGCCCTCGCAGCCCGCGCCGGACGCAGCCAACGCCAGGCGAAGCCCACGGCACTGCCCTAGCAGGCCGACTGCGCTGGGGCAGCCTCATCCGCCGCCGGGTGGTGCCAGAGGTGCATCCCCAGCCGCCGGGCCTACCCCACCAACGCGAGTACCCGAGCTCCTCACCGATCGCGACGCGAACGAGATCCTCGATGTGCGGATCCATCGTGTCCAGCGTCGGCACCGGCGACGTCGAGTCGGAGAGCAACAGCGGAAGCTCGGTGCAGCCGAGAATCACCAGCCCGGCGTCGTGCTCGGCGGCGAGCCGCTCGATAATCCGCAACAAACCCGCCCGCGTGAACTCCTCGACCACGCCGAACTGGAGTTCGCCCGCGATCTTGTCCTGGATGTACGCGATCTCCTTGGCCGACGGCACGGCCACGGAAATCCCGTCCTCGCGCAGCGGCCCGGCGAGAAAGTCGCCCACCATCGTGAACTCGGTCCCCAGCAGGATCACCGAATCCACTCCGCGCGCGCGAATCGCCCGCCGCGTCGACTCGATCGAGCTCACCAGCGGCAACGGCGAACGCTCCGCGAGCGGGTCGAGCACGACGTGCGGTGTGTTCGCCGTGAGGGACGCGATCTCCGCCCCGGCTCGTTCCAGGTTTATGACGGCGGACAACAGGTATTCCGTGAGCCCGTCCCAGTCCTCGGCTCCCGCGAATCGGAATACCTCGAAGGCGCTGAGCGATTCGATGCTCAGCGGGGCGAGGAGATCGCGGCGCGGCGCGTTCTGCACGCCCTTGATGATCCGGCGTTATAAATGAGTGTCGACTCGGGGCCGGTGCCTCCGACCAGGCCCAACTTCCGCAGATCGCCGGTTTCCATCGCGTTTCCCTTTCCTCCGTGTCCGCCTCGCCGGTGTTATGGCGGGGGTGCGGGTGCGTCGGTAGCCGGAAGCTCTGGGCGGAAGCTCTGGGCGGAAGCGCCGGGCGCTAGTGGTGCGCCGCGCCCTCCGAAGTGCACATGCCCTTGAGCGTGCAACTGCCGCAGCCGCCGGACACGCCGCAGTCCGAAGCGGCAGCGGCAGCAGCGGGGTCGGCGGAGGAACCGGCGCCCGATGCCGGTGCCGAGTCCGATCCACCCGCGGAACAGCAGGAATCGGAGACGGTCGGGGCGCCGAGGCCCTCCGGAAGCGTGCCGGTGACCCGCGCGTTCTCGAACCATATGGCCGCGGCGCGCGCGCCGGCGAGTCCTGCGAAGGACAGCATGCCCACGGCGACGAGGGCGGCGAGGACCGCAATGACCACCGATGGCCAGCCGCCGACGAGGAGGATGCCGAATCCGCCGAGCATGAGCGCGGCGCCAGCGGCGAGGAAGCCCGGGCCGGCGGCGCGGTTGGAGAGTTCCCACGCCTCGGGCGACGCCTTGGTCTCGGGCGTGCGCACGCCGAACCACGAGTTCCCGGGAAGGCGGCCGCGAAGGGCAGCGACGCCGCCTGCGAGCACGACGACGCCGAGGGCGAAGAAGACGATCTGGAACAGCAAGCTGAAGACCGACACAGCAGTATTGTCCACGTGCTCAGGGTACGCCCGCGAGGGAGGAATACCCATTCGGGCTTACACTGGGAATTCGACTGCGGGACCGGCACCGGAGGCGCGCACGGAGCTCATCCGGAGCGCACCCGGAGCGCCGAAAGGCGCACGGAAGGCCGCCGATCCCGGCCGGGGCGAAGCGAACCGGCGAAGGCAGACCGGACCAGCGAACCGAACGAGGGGCGAAGAATCACTGTGAGCACCACCAGCGATGCGGGAACCGGAAACACCGAGGCCGGCGCAGGATCGGCTTCCGGATCGCCGGCCGCCGCGCCCGCCGATTCCGGGCCCGCGCACCGCTACGGCGCGCGCCTCGCCGGCGAGATCGAGCCGCATTGGCAGTCCGAATGGCTCGAGCGCGAGACCTTCTCTGCGCCGAACCCGACCGGACCGCTCGCGCCGGCCGAGGGCGAGGGCGCCCTCCCCGAGGACAAGCTGTTCGTCCAGGACATGTTCCCCTACCCTTCGGGCTCCGGCCTCCACGTCGGCCACCCCCTCGGCTATATCGCCACGGACGTCTACGCCCGCTACCACCGGATGCTCGGGCGCAACGTGCTCCACGCCCTGGGCTACGACGCCTACGGCCTCCCAGCCGAGCAGTACGCGGTGCAGACCGGCCAGCACCCTCGGGTCACCACCGAGCAGAACGTCGCGAACATGCAGCGCCAGCTCGGCCGTCTCGGCCTGGGCCACGACCCTCGCCGCTCCTTCGCCACTACGGATGTCGAGTTCTACCGCTGGACGCAGTGGATCTTCCTGCAGATCTTCGACTCGTGGTTCGATCCCGAGGCACCCGTCCGCGAGCACGAAGGCGCCCAGCCCAGCGGCCGCACGGGCCGCGCTCGGCCGATCTCCGAGCTCGTCGACCAGTTCGCGTCCGGCGAACGCGCGCTGCCGCCCGAGTTCGTCGCCGAGTTCTCCGGCCGCGGCTGGGGCGAGCTCACCGGCGCCGAGCGAGAGCGCGTCCTCTCGGGCTACCGTCTCGTCTACCTCTCCGACTCCACGGTCAACTGGTGCCCGGGCCTCGGCACGGTGCTCGCGAACGAGGAGGTCACCGCCGACGGAAAGTCCGAACGCGGCAACTTCCCCGTCTTCCGTAAGAACCTCCGCCAGTGGATGATGCGGATCACCGCGTATTCCGACCGGCTCATCGACGACCTCGACGTGCTCGACTGGCCCGAGAAGGTCAAGTCGATGCAGCGCAACTGGATCGGTCGTTCTCGCGGCGCGCAGGTCGGCTTCCCGCTGGTCGACGAGCCGGAGACGAAGATCGCGGTGTTCACCACGCGACCGGACACCCTCTTCGGGGCCACGTACATGGTGCTCGCCCCTGAGCACGATCTCGTCGACAAAATCGTCCCCGAGCAGTGGCCGAGCGCGGATCTCGACACCCGCTGGACCGGCGGCGCGGCGGATCCTGCCTCCGCCGTCAGGAACTACAGGGCCGCGATCGCGGCGAAGAGCGACCTCGAGCGCCAGGAGAGCAAGGAGAAGACCGGCGTCTTCACCGGCGCCTACGCCACCAACCCACTCTCGGGCGCGCAGGTCCCGGTGTTCATCGCCGACTACGTGCTCACTGGCTACGGCACCGGCGCGATCATGGCCGTGCCCGCGCACGACACCCGCGACTTCGAGTTCTCCGCGGCCTTCGGCCTGCCGCGCATCCAGGTCGTCGCGCCCGCGGAGGGCGAGTACGACCCGTCCGAGGCGTACACCGGCGACGGCACTGCGGTGAACTCCGCTGCCGGCGCCCTCGACATCGACGGGCTCGCGCAGGGCGAGGCCAAGGACCGGGTCATCGCCTTCCTCGAGGAGCAGGGCCTCGGCAAGGGGACCATCCAGTACAAGCTCCGCGACTGGCTCTTCGCGCGCCAGCGCTACTGGGGCGAGCCGTTCCCCGTGGTCTTCGACTCCGAGGGCACGGCGCACGCGCTCCCCGAGTCCGAGCTGCCCGTCGAGCTGCCCGAGGTCGAGGACTACAAGCCCGTCTCATTCGATCCGGATGACGCGGACTCGCAGCCCTCTCCCCCGCTGGCCAAGGCCACCGAGTGGCTCACCGTGACCCTCGATCTCGGCGACGGGCCCAAGGAGTACACGCGCGACGCGAATGTCATGCCGCAGTGGGCCGGATCGTCCTGGTACGAGCTGCGCTACACCGACCCCACGAACTCCGAGGCGATGGCCGATCCGGAGAACGAGGCGTACTGGCTCGGTCCGCGCCCGGCAGAGCACGGTCCGCAGGACCCGGGCGGGGTCGACCTCTATGTCGGCGGCGTCGAGCACGCGGTGCTCCACCTGCTCTACTCGCGCTTCTGGCACAAGGTGCTCTACGACCTCGGCCACGTCTCCTCCTCGGAGCCCTACCGCCGCCTCTTCAACCAGGGCTACATCCAGGCCTACGCGTACACCGATTCCCGTGGCGTGTACGTTCCGGCCGCAGAGGTCACCGAGCGCGAGGGCCGCTTCTACTGGACCAACGAGTGCGGCGAGGAGATCGAGGTCCGCGAAGAGTTCGGCAAGATGGGCAAGTCACTGAAGAACTCGGTCTCCCCCGACGAAATGGCCGACACCTACGGCGCCGACACGCTCCGCGTCTATGAGATGTCCATGGGCCCGCTCGACCAGTCGAGGCCGTGGGCCACGAAGGACGTCGTCGGCGCTCACCGCTTCCTCCAGCGCCTGTGGCGCCTCGTGGTCGACGAGGCGACGGGCGAGGTGCACGTCTCGGAACAGCAGGCTGACGGCGACGTCGCTCGAGCCCTGGCCCGCGCCATCGCGGGCGTCCGCGAAAATTACGCCGAGCTGCGCGACAACACGGCGGTGGCGAAGCTCATCGAGCTCACCAACGTGCTCACGAAGAACTACGGCTCGGGCGGCGCCCCGCGCGAAGCCGCCGAGGCCCTTGTCCTCATGGTCGCCCCCGTGGCGCCGCACCTCGCCGAGGAGCTGTGGTCGCGGCTCGGGCACGAGACCTCGCTCGCCCACGGGCCGTTCCCGGAGGCCGACGAGTCGTTGCTCGTCGACGACACCGTCGAATACCCGGTGCAGGTCAAGGGCAAGCTTCGCGCGCGTATCGAGGTCGCCGCCGACGCCTCTCCCGCCGATGTCGAGGCGGCCGCGCTGGCCGATCCGAAGATCGCCGGGATCCTCGACGGCGCTGCGCCGAAGAAGGTCATCGTCGTACCCGGGAAGATGGTCAACGTCGTCCCGTAGTTCGCTCTGGGGAAGGGACGCTCGTCGTCATGCCGGGCGTCCTCTCCCTAATCGAGGAGCTTGCGATACGTTTTCCGGGCGATCATCGAGTGGATGATCTCTTCCGTGGCGTCATCCCAGATAAGCACGACGATCTCCAAGAGGCGCGCACGGCTGTCGAACCCGAGGTGCAGTTCACGTTGGGGATGCTCGTCGTCTAGCGGAGCGACGAAGGCGGTAGTTCGTGCCCCATGGATCGAATCGTCAGCTGGAATTTCATTTTTGAACGCAGAGGGGCGAACCCTCACGCGCTCGCCCAGTCGTGAACGGCCTGGCGGATCGCTTCGGAACGGTTGAGATTCTCTCGACGCGCGCGCTCCTCCAGTTGCGCCGCTTCTTCTTCGGTCAGCCGCACCGTGAATACCTGCGCAGCGCCGCCGGCGCGAGTCGGCCGGCCCACCTTCCGGAGCCGGTCGACGTCGTATCCCTCCTCGGCCTCGGCCACCCACCCATCGACCTGCTCCCCGGAGACGTGTCGGCCGCTCATTTTTCGCATGCCAATAGTGTAATACGAAATGGTCCGGACTGGTGCGTCCAGCCTCGATGTCCCCTCCCTAGCGGGTCGAGACCAGGAGGAGCGAGCCGCCGAGCACGAGGTAGGCCGTGGTGCCGATCCACAAGACCTGGGTGAGCCACAGCCACGGCCGCCAGCGGATGTGGTTACGCCACCGGGCATAGGTCTGCCACATCGCCCCGGCGGTGAGCGCGAGGGCGAGGCCGAGCGGGACGAGCAGGACGACGAGCCCATCGCCCGTAAACCCTGCACCCCGGCGGACGTGGAATGCGAGCGAGAGGACCGAGGCGAGCGCGAGGACGAGCGCGAAGCTCGCGGCGCCGTAGGCCACCGCGGCGTGGGTCGAGCGCTCGTTGCGCTCGAGACGCTCCAGCGGATCGCCCACGTAGTCCGGCTTCCTCTTCATGTTTCCCAGCCTAACGCCGGGCAGACGAGGTCTCCGGCGGTGTCCCGGAAGGGGCCGAGTTGCCCGAGCCCTGCGCCTATTCCCCCGAGGCCCTACGCCTAGTCCCGAGCGTCGTCGATTTGGAGAACGGTCCAGCCGGTTATCCGTGAGCGCCCGCCGGAGACGTCGAAGCGCCGGCCGTCGCCGAGGTCGATCCGGGTGCCAGGGAGGTAGCTCGAGCGGGTGCCGAGCTCGTGGGTGAGCACGTCGAGCGCGACGCCCATGGTCTGCGGCGGCGACTGCCGGCGGCGCGGAAACTCGAGGTCGGCGCGGCCGAACCGGAAGAGCCCCGTGGTAAATGCGAAGGTCATCGGCGGATTCGCCTCGTCGATGGGCGCCGAGGGGTCGTCGGTGAAGATGCCGACTCGGAGGCCCACGAGCACGGGCGTGGGCAACGGAGCGTTGACGACGGTGTCGCGGTATACCGCAGCGGGCAGGCAGAGCCCGGCGAGCGGGACCCACACGCCGATCGGCTCGGACCCGGCGGCGGTGTTGGAAACAGCCGTGAGCGCAGCCGTGATCGTGGCGACCGCGATTTCCTCGCGGAGCGCATCGTGCGGCAGGTCCTCCCCCGGCACCGCGCCCGTGTTCTCGTCGGGCCCGTAGACCGCGCCGGCGACGTGGATCCTCGAGCTCACCCGCAGGAGATCGGTGGCCCGGTTCTGCCACATGACGATCCCGCGCGCGGCGTCGAGAGGACCGTCGAAGGACGGGTTGTCCTGCGGGAAAGAGATCGATCCGTCGTAGGCCTCGCCCTCGGGAACCGAGTCCGCGGAGACCGGTTCAGCGCGGCTCGAGACGACGATCGCCACTCCCCGGTAAGCGACGTTGACCAGCGCATCCTCGGCCGGTCCCCCGGGATCGTCGGCTCCCATCACCTCGATGGTGAGGGCGTCCCCGAGCACCTGCTCGAGGCACCGCGCGATGTCGGCGGCGGTGGGCGGCGGGCCCGCGAGCAGGATCTCGGTCTGCGCGCTCCTGCGCCAGTCCAGCGGGCTGTCCTCGGCAGCCCCGGAACCGGGAGCCGCGCCGTCATTCGGGGTGGTCATACGAACACGGTACGCGGCTGCGCGGCGTCTACTTCGCCGCGATCCGGGACGCCGCGCCGGTCTCGCCCGTGTGCTCGGCGATCTCGTCCACGGTCTCCAGGCCGAGCTGCGCGTCGGTGACCGGCGGGAACAGCGGGCCTCCCCCAAATGCTCCGCGGTGCGAGAGCGGTTGTCCCCCATCGTTGTTGACGATCCCGTGCTCGCGCCCATACTCGGCGGAGATCACGGTGGAGCCGCTGGGCACCGAGGGATCGTCCGTGAGCGCCGCGATGACCCTGCCGACGAATTCCGGGTCCTCCGCGCGGTCGAGCGGGAACCCGTTGAAGAGCTCCATGTCGAACGAGAGCAGCAGCTCAGTGCGGATGAGGCCCGGCCACAGCGAGTGGGTGCGGACGCCGGTGTCGCGGAGATCGTGGGCCATGTCGGCGGTCATCTTGTCGATCGCCGTCTTGCTCATCCCGTAGAGGACCGTGTGGAACGGCGCGCGCGAGCCGAACGACGAGATCGTCGCGATCTCCCCCGAGCCCTGCGGGACCATGATCTTTGCGGCGAGCGACGAGGCCACGTAGTGCGCGCGCAGCCCGATCCCGATGAGCGAATCCCAGTCGTCGAGCGGCCGCTCCCAGAAGCGCGCGCCGAAGCCGAGGAAGCCCTTGGGATTCGCCCACACGTTGTTGACCAGCAGGTCGAGCCCCGGCTCGTAGTCCCGGATTCGCGCGAACGCGGCCTCGACCTGCGCATCGTCGCGGTGGTCGACCTCGAGCGGGACCACCAGATCCTCGTATCCCTCCGCAGTGGGCGCGAGGCGATCGGCCGAGCGGGCCGTGGCGTAGACGCGCCAGCCGTCCGCGGCGAGCGCCCGGGCCACGCCCTTGCCCACCCCGCGGCTCCCGCCGGTGACCAGTGCGACGCGTCCCTCGCCCCGTTCGTCGGTGGTGTTCGACTGTGTGACGGCGGACGTGGCCGAATTCCTGGACTGCTGATCAGACATGTGTCCATCGTAGAGTTCGACGGGCGCTGGAACTGCCGGAATGGCCGGGAAATCGTGCCGCGACGCACTCGGCGCCGGCGCTGCTAGGCAGCGAGGTGCTCCACGAGTATCGACGTGCCGATCCCGATGAGGATGAGGCCGCCGATCGCGGTGGCCGGCTTTCCGAATCGCTGCCCGGAGCGGTGCCCGAACCACACGCCGATGAGCGTGAACAGGAAGGTCGTGAGCCCGATGACGGCGATCGCGAGCCAGATGTTGATGTCGGTGGCCGCGAAACCGAAGCCCACCGCGAGCGCATCGATGCTCGTGGCGAAGGCGAGGAGGAGGACGGAGCCGAGGTGGATGTCGGACTCGTCGTCGTCTTCGTCATCGGCCGAGGTCACCGCCCCCCGCGCGGCCCGGCGCTCGGGGAGCGACTCGATGACCATGTGGACGCCGACGCCCGCGAGAAGTCCGAAGGCGATCCAGTGGTCGATCGTGGTGATGAAGCCGAGGAGCGAATTGCCCAGGAGCCAGCCGATGAGCGGCATACCCGCCTGGAAGACGCCGAAGGCCACGGCGAGGACGAGCGCGCGGCGGGAGAGTCCGTCGCGGATCTTGGTCCCGCGGGCGAGCGCGACGGCGAAGGCGTCCGCGGACACGCCCAGGGCGATGAGCACGATCTGAAACAGGGGCAAGGACGCTCCTCGGGTCCGGCCGCGAAATGCGACAGCTCAGGCCCGAAGGTCTCGTTCGCCCGCCGTAGCGGGTGATACGCCGGGTCCGCGCGGGCAGACCAGTATGTCGACGCACCTCCTGGCGCCGCTGGCGCCGGGAACTACTCCCCTTCGAAAGTTCGGTCCAACCCTACCGCGAGGCAGGGGAGAGCGGAACTCAGTGGGGACGAGCCCAACCCGAACGCCGACCGAGCCCAGCCCGAACCCCGAGCGGGACTCGGCCGGCCCGCAGGCGGCGCTACCTCGTGAAGAACTCGGTGACGAGGCGCTCGAACTTCTCCTTCTGCTCGATCATGGCCCAGTGGCCGCACTTCGAGAACGCGTGGAGCTCGGCGTTGGGGAGCTGGCGGAACGCGAAATGCGCCTGCTCGTAGGGGAGCATCCGGTCGTCCCGACCCCAGATGAGCATGGTCTCCTGGCGGATCTTCGAGGCCCGGGCGTAGAGCGGCGGATACTCCTTCGCAGGGTCGAGGATGGAACCGAAGATCGAGTACATGCGCTCGACGGCTCCGGGGGCGGTCGCGGCCTCGGTGCGCTGGCGGATGAGCTCGGGGGAAACGACCTTCTTGTTCCCCACCATGGTGTCCACCCACGCGGCCATCGCCTCGTCGCTCGGGTTCGAGAGGAAATCGAAGAGGCGCCGAGAGCCCTCGGAGGGCTCCGGGGAGAAGAGGGGAGCGGCGAGCCCGCCGGGCCCCATGAGCGCGAGGCGCCGGACGCGGCCGGGGTGCGAGATCGCGAGCTCGCAGGCCACGTTTCCACCCATCGAGTTGCCGATGATGTCGACCTCGTCGACGCCGAGCTCGTCGAGGAACGCGTCGATGGCATCGGCGGCGACGAGTGGATAGCCGCGGTCCCATTCGTGGTCCGAGGAGAGGCCGAAACCGGGCATGTCCAGGGCGATCACGCGGAAGCGGCGGGCGAGCGCGGGGATGTTACCGCCGAAGTTGGACCACGCCGTGACCCCGGGGCCGCTCCCGTGGAGCAGGAGGATCGTGGTGTCGTAGGGGTTGTTACCGTCGGCGTCCCCGGCTCCCTCGGGTTGGCCGTCCTCGAGGGGGCCCACATCGTGGAAGTGGAACGTGAAGCCGTCCGCTTCGACTGTCTCGCTCGTGCTCTCGAACGTGATCCCCGCGTCGGCGGCGGACTCCTGCGTCGACATACTCGCTCCTCGTGCTTCTCGGTTGCCGCTTCTCGCGGCCGTCCTTACGGCTCGAGATTACTGCAACACGTTCTAGTTTTGTCGGCGAAGAGTGGGGGTAGAAAATTGCCCCAACCACAGTAAATGAACCCTAGGCTTCCCTAATCGCTTTGGCGCGGTCTACGCTTTGACCAGCGTTGCGCGTGTGTGCGCGTGAAAGTCGTGGGGCGGAACACCTCTCGCCGGAATGCCGCTACGGCACTCCCGATAGCGGGTAAGGCGCGAACCCCAGGCGTGTCGGTTGGGAAGAACGGGGATGGGTATGGAGGACGGGGCGACGCTGTTCCTCGCTTCGGGCGGGCCTACCGCTTGGACGCAGATGCTTGGCAGTGGGCTCATCGGCATCCGTGAAGGGCTTGAGACCGGGATCGTAGTTATGGTCCTCGCTGCCTTCCTCGTCAAGTCCGGGCGCCGTGAAGCCCTCAAGTACGTGTGGATCGGCGTGAGCATCGCCGTCTCGCTCGTCGTCGCGATCTTCCTCGGCATCCACTTCGGCACGCAGACGCTCACGGGAATGGCGGCCGAGGCCGCCGCAGGAATCGCCTCGCTCGTCGCCGTCGTCATCGTCACCTCGATGGTGTTGGTGATGAAGAAGGCGGCAGGCTCGATTTCCGGAGACCTCAAGGCGGGGATGGACCGGGCCCTGGAGGCCGGACCGTTCGCCGTCATCCTCCTGGCCTTCCTCGCGGTGGGCCGTGAGGGGCTCGAGACGGCGCTGCTAATGGTCGGATATGCCGAGGGCTCTAGTACCGCGTGGCCCTTCGTCGGGCTCATCGTCGGCGTGCTCGTGGCCGTCGCGTCCACCTATGCGCTGTATCTCGGCGCTGTGCGGATCGACCTGGGGAAGTTCTTCAAGGTCACCGGCGTGTTCCTCGTGGTCGTCGCGGCGGGAATCCTCTCATACGCCGTCCACGCCTTCCAGGCGATGGGGTGGCTGCCCGGGCTCACGTCCTACGCGTTCCACCTCGATTGGTACGACGCGTCCTCGTGGTACGGCACGGCGCTGGCCGGCATCTTCAACATCACGCCCGAGCCCACCTGGCTGCAGCTCATCGCGTGGCTCGCCTACCTCGTGGTCGTACTCACGCTGTTCCTCCGCCCCGTCGACAGCACAAGACTACCGCGCGCCAAGGCGGCGCCGGACGCCGCAGCGGTCCGCGCGTGAGCCACGGCTTCCACCGCGCCGGCCGGCGCCGAGGAGACCCACGCCTCGGGGACCCGCGCCACCCAGATGTCTCGCATCGACACGATCCACATTCGCCCGTCCCACATCCACCGATCCGCACCATTACCGAGAGGGACCACTCGATGACCGTGCCCACCAGCCCGATCCCCGGCCCCAACGCCGCCGTGCGTAGTCGGAGCACCATGCGCCGCACTTCCGCGGCCTTCGCCGTCCTCGCCGTCGCCACCGCGGGTACCGCGGCATGTGCGGAGAAGAACGACGGCGGTGACGGCAGCACCGCGCCGATTGTCGTGACGAGCAGCAACGATGCCTGCGACCTCGCGTCGACCGACGCGAGCACGGGCCAGGTCTCGTTCACCGTCGAGAACACGGGCGACAAGGTCACGGAGTTCTACGTCTACGGCGCCGAGAACCGCGTTCTCGGCGAGGTCGAGAATATCGGCCCGGGACTCAAGGGCACGCTCACCGTGGACATCGCCTCGCCCGGCGACTACCAGGTCGCGTGCAAGCCCGGCATGGTCGGGCAGGGCATCGGCGGCCAGATCTCGGTGAGCGGCGAGGAGAAGCCCGCGCTCGAGGCACCGGTCGAGGTGGAGAGCGCGAAGGCGGCCTACCTCGACTTCGTGCGCGGGCAGACCGACACGCTCGTGGACCAGGCGACCGAGTTCGCCGATGCCGTCAAGGCCGCGGACAAGGACAAGGCAAAGGCTATGTACGGCCAGGCGCGCACGCCGTTCGAGCGCATCGAGCCCGTCGCCGAGTCCTTCGCCGATCTCGATCCGAAGATCGATATGCGGTGGGACGACACCGAGGACGGTGCCGCCGAGTTCACCGGATTCCACCGCCTCGAGCGCTACCTCTGGCCGCCGCAGCAGGCCGAGATCGGCGACGCCCCCGGCCAGATCACGCAGGCCGACGCCGACCATGCGAAGAAGAACGACAGCCCGGAGAACATCGTGAAGATCGCCGACCAGCTCGTCGCCGACGTCACGAACCTCCGCGACGAGGTCGCCAAGCCGGACTTCGTGTTCGAGACGCGCTCGTACGTCGCGGGCCCGCAGGCGCTCGTCGACGAGATCGCCGCGACCAAGGTCGGCGGCGAGGAAGACCGCTACTCGCACACGGACCTCTGGGACTTCGCCGCGAACATCGAGGGCTCGCAGCGGCTCATCACCGATATGGCGCCGATCATCGACTCGAAGAGCCTCGAGCAGATCAAGGAGATCAACGACCGCTTCGCGGATGTCTCCGATGCGCTCGACAAGTACCGCGAGGGCGAGGGCTACCGCGATTACTCGAAGGTCCCGGAGCCGGAGCGCAAGACGCTCTCCGACAAGATCGACGCGCTGAGCGCCTCGCTGTCCGAGGTCCCGGGGGCCGTCCTCGGTGGATAAGGGAGCCGAGCGAGAAAGCGACCACAACGCTGGTTCGTCCGTCTCCCGCCGCGCCGTCCTCGGCGCGGCGGGCGCCGGCGTGGTCGTCGGCGGGGCCGCTGGCGCGTTCGGCGGCGCCGCGGTCTCCCGTGCACAGGCCGGCGGGGACTCCGCGACCGCTGCTTCATACCCCTTCCGCGGCGATCACCAGTCGGGGATCGTCACGCCCGCGCAGGACCGCCTCCATATCGCGGCGTTCGACGTCACGAGCAATGACAAGCGTGAGCTCGCCGACTTGCTCCGCACGTGGACCGAGGCCGCCGAGCGGATGACCCGCGGCCAGGAGACGGTCGACGGCGGGGCCGTGGGGCGCGGCGAGCTGTTCCCACCCGCCGACACCGGCGAGGCGCTCGACCTCGAGCCG
>NZ_DAINST010000045.1:0-25471 GCF_036741115.1 Dietzia sp. | reverse complement strand
CGCTTGGCCAGCGCGCGGAGGTCGACCTCCTGCGCTAGCGGCTTGTTGCGGGCGTGCACCCGGAGGATCGCCTCGCGGCCCTTGAGGTCGGGCGGCGAGACCGGGACCTGGCGGTCGAAGCGGCCCGGGCGCAGAAGCGCCGGGTCGAGGACGTCCGGCCGGTTGGTCGCGGCGATGAGGATGACCGTCTCGCGGTCGTCGAAGCCGTCCATCTCGACGAGGAGCTGGTTGAGGGTCTGCTCGCGCTCGTCGTGCCCGCCGCCGGTGCCGGAACCGCGGTGGCGACCCACCGCGTCGATCTCGTCGATGAAGATGATGCACGGCGCGTTCTGCTTGGCCTTCTCGAACAGGTCGCGGACACGAGAGGCGCCGACGCCGACGAACATCTCCACGAAATCCGAGCCCGAGATCGAATAGAAGGGCACGCCTGCCTCGCCGGCGACCGCGCGCGCGAGGAGCGTCTTGCCCGTGCCGGGGGGACCGTAGAGCAGCACGCCGCGTGGGATCTTCGCGCCGAGCCGCTCATAGCGGGCGGGGTTCTCGAGGAAGTCGCGGATCTCGTTGAGCTCCTCGACCGCCTCGTCCTCGCCCGCGACATCCGAGAACAGGGTCTTCGGCATGTCCTTGGTGACCTCCATGGCCCGGGACTTGCCCACGCCGAAGAGGCCGCCGCGGCCGCCCTGCAGGCGGGTCATGAAGAAGAAGAGGAGACCGAACAGCAGGAGCATCGGCAGCAGGAACTGCAACATCTGCGTGAGGAAGCCCTGCGTGGTGACGTTCGTGTTGTACCGCTCGGGCGTGGCCTGCTGGACCTTGGTGAAGACCTCTTCCGAGGCGCCCTCTGGGTACTTGGCGACGATCTTGTCCGTCGCCTTGTCCTGCCCAGGGGGAGTGATCTCGTTGCCGAGAGTGATCCGCAGTCGCTGCTCGCGGTCGTCGATCTCGACTTCCTTGACGTTCTTGTCGTCCACCTGAGACATGGCGACCGAGGTGTCGACATCCGTATAGCCGGCCTCGTCGTTGGAAAAATAGGTGAACCCCACGACAGCCAGGATGAGGACCGCGGCGATGACCACGTTGCGGACTACGGCGTTTTTCATTCGTCCCAATCAGCGTCTTGTTTCCGGGCACGCCCCGGATACCTCGAATGACCAGGCTACCCGCGCCGCCTGCGGGCCTGCACCACCCGTCCTACGGGGGCCTTTATCGGGCTAGGATCGCTAGCATGTCCACCGCGCCGCGCACGCCCGAATCCGCGCCCACCGCCGTCGAAATCGCGGACGCGGTCCACAGCGGGGAGCTCACCGCGGTCGAAGCGTGGCTCGAATCGCGCGAGCTCGCCGAGGCCGCCGGCGAACCCGCAGGCCCCCACGCCGGGCCGCGGGAGCCGCTGCAGGCGGAATCGCGGCGGCAGCAGGCGGCGAGCGTGCGCGCCGCGGCACGTTCCGGCTCCGGTTCCGGCGGGGCCGGTGGGGCCGGTGGGGCCGCAGGCAGCGAGACGTCGACGCAGACCTCCGGCAGGAAGGCGCGGGCGGAGAACCACGCGCGCAGCGCCCGGTCGCGGCGGGCGCAGCGGAACCGGACCGGCGGCCGCGGCGACGGCGAGAGCAACGCCGGCCACGCCCGCAGGATCTCCGCGTACACGGGTTTCCTCAACTCGGAGGCGCGGGAGGCCGCGGAGTTCATCGACATCCTGCCGGAGGACGCGCGAGCCACGCTCCCCCTGGCGGGAGTGCCGTTCGCCGTCAAGAGCAATGTGACCCTCGATGCGCCGTCCATCCGCCGACTCCTGTCCGCGGGCGCGGTTCCCGTGGCGATGACCACGACGCCGGAGTTCTGCGTGTGGGGAGCCACCGATTCCGCGTCCTTCGGGATCACCCGCAATCCGTGGAACCCCGAGCTCACCCCCGGGGGCTCCTCGGGCGGCAGCGCGGCTGCGGTCGCGGCCGGTCTCGTGCCGTTCGCCCATGGGAATGACGGCATGGGTTCCCTTCGCATCCCCGCCGCGTGCTGCGGCCTGGTGACCCTCAAGCCGGGACCGGGGATAGTGCCGACGGAGCTCGGCGCCGACAACTGGGGCGGGATGTCCGAGGACGGCGTCCTCGCCACGACGGTCGCCGATCTCGGACTCGCCACCGCGGCGATGGCGGGGGATCCGGCGCTCGCCGAGCGGTCCACGCCGCGGCCGCTGCGCATCGTGCTCGCGCTCAACTCGCCGCTGTCGCTCGCGGGGCGGCCTCTGGTCAGGGTGGACAGGAAGATCGTCAAGGCCACGCGCGCGGTGGCGAAGGCGCTCGAGGGTCTCGGGCACACGGTGGTCGAGGCGGATTTGCCGTACCCGCGCTCGCCGTGGCCGCTGCTCGCGCGCTGGACCTCGGGGCTCGATGCCGACGCGGCGGCGGCGAACTTCCCCATCTCGCGGATGGAGCGGCGCAATCGCTATCACGCGCTCGTCGGTCGGTTGCTGCGCGGGAAGGACGCCTACGGCGCGCAGAAGAAGGAGCGGGAGATCCTCGACGGGTTCATGCGTGGGGGCTCCGGGGGCGATAGGGCCGGTGACCGTGGCGGCCGGGGCAGCCGGTCCGGCCGAGGAAACGATGGCGACGAAGGCCCCTTCGACCTGATCCTTACGCCGACCCTCGCGCGGGCGCCCATAGCCGCCGAAGCGTGGCACGAACGCTCGTGGATGCGCTCGCTGTGGGCCAATCTGCGCTACGCGCCGTTCTCCTCGCTGTTCAACCACCTCGCGTGGCCGGCGATGAGCATCCCCGCGGGCACCGCCCGAATCGAAGACACCCCAATCGGTGTCCAGCTCGCGGGGCGCCCGGGCACGGAATCGCTGCTCCTCGACGTCGCTGCGCAGCTCGAGAGCGCGCTGCCGTGGACGCGTACCGCCGACGTCATACCGGCGGGCGCCGTCTGGGATTCTCCGGAGGAGACGGAGGAGTCGGAGGCCCCCGACCAGCCGGAGGGCTAGCTGTACATCCGCGGGTGGAGCTTGCCGATGTACCCGAGGTCCCGGTAGCGCTCGGCGAAGTCGAGGCCGTAGCCGACGACAAACTCGTTGGGGATGTCGAAGCCGACGATCAGCGGCCTGGCCTCGACCTTGACCGCCTCGGGCTTCCGCAGCAGCGTGACCACCTCAAGCGATTTCGGCTGCCGCGTCGAGAGGTTCTTGCGCAGCCACGAGAGGGTGAGCCCGGAGTCGATGATGTCCTCGACGATCACCACGTCCCGGCCCGCGATGTCGCGGTCGAGGTCCTTGAGGATCCGCACCACGCCCGAGGACGAGGTCGAATCGCCGTACGAGGACACGGCCATGAACTCGGTCTCGGCGGGAACCGTGAGCGAACGCGCGAAATCGGAGAGGAAGATCGCCGCGCCCTTGAGTACGCAAATGAGGATGAGCGGCTCCTCGGCCTCGGTATAACGCTCGCCGATCTGCCGACCCATCTCGGCAATGCGCTCCTGGAGGCGCTCGGAATCGATGAGCACCGACTCGATCTCGTCGGCATACTTGCCGACCGGGACGGGCCCGCCGTTCGATTCGACCGAGAGCCCCTCGACGCGCTCCGGTGCTGTGCTCTCCGCGATGATGTTGTCCGCCATAGTCCGCCTCTTCGTGTGCCCGTTGCGCTGCAGTTCGCGGACCGCCGCGGCCGCAGCGCGCCGGTCCCGCCCGGCGGTGTGCGACCGCCGGAGACGCTACAACCCTACTGGCGGATCCGCAGCCTGAGCACTCTGCCCTCGCGCTGCACCACGAGCCGCCGGACGGCCCGACTCCCCGGCCTGGCACCGCCCGCGACTCCTCCCCCGCCTCCTTCCGGATGACGGCGGATGTCCCCGCCACCCGCGCCTGCGGGAACGGCGACGGCGCCCTGCCCGTTCCACGAGGTCACGAGCGCGGAGACGGCGCCGATGTGCGCCGAGGTCGGCGCCCCGGCGCCCTCTGCCTCGAGCCACGCCTTGATCGCCCGGCCGCGCACCGCCGCCGGGGCCGCGGCGAGTGGGTCGACGGCGAGCGCAGTGCCCCCGGGGGCACCCGGTTCGCGGGGTTCGAGGGGTTCGTCGCGGGCGCCGTCTTCGGTGCCCCCGGATTCGCGGCCGCCGACTTCCGGCACGCGCGCTGACTCGAGGAGGTCGGTGGCGAGCGCGGACAGCGCGTCCTCGTCCTCGCCGAGGAGGCCGGCGGTGCGGGCGAGGGCCTCGGCGAATCCCGGGCCGAGCACGTCCTCGGCGAGCGGCAGGAGCTCTGAGCGGACCCTGACGCGGCGGAATCGGGGATCGAGGTTGTGCGGATCGTCCCAGGCCACGACGCCGGCCCCGGCGCAGGCGGCACGGGTGTCGGCGCGGCGGATCCCGAGCAGCGGGCGCCCCCAGGGCGCGGCCCACGGGGACATCCCGCGCAGCGATCTCGCCCCGGAGCCGCGGGCGAGGCCGAGGAGGACGGTCTCGGCCTGGTCGTCGAGGGTGTGGGCGAGGAGGACGGGGCGGTCCCCGCGTGCAGCGTCGAGCGCGGAATACCGGGCTGCACGCGCCGCGGCCTCGGGGCCGCCGGGGCCGCGGACGTCCGCCGTCAGGACGAGTGCTTCCGCGCCGAGGGAGCGGGCGGCCGCGGCGGCCGAGCGGGCGATGTCGGCAGAGCCGGTCTGGAGGCCGTGGTCGACGACGAGCGCGCGGACGGAGCCGGCGCCGAGCTCGGGACCGAACTCGGCGACGGCCGCGGCCGTGAGCGCGAGCGAGTCCGCGCCGCCGGAGAGCCCGACGCACACGCCGGAGCCCGGAACGTCCGGGTGGGCGCGGCGCCACGCGCGGAGCGCCTCGCGGACGCGCCACACGGCGCCGCTCGCCGAGCTGCCCGCTGCGCCGACCGCGGAGCCCGGGCTCCGTTCCTCTTCCGCCACCGCGCGCCGTGCCTAGCGGCAGCCGCAGCCGCGGAGGGCGGCGGCCATCGCGTCGACCCCGGGGCGCGAGTCGGCGGGGTTCGCGCCCTCCGACATCAGGGCGAAGGAGAGCGATCGGCCGTCCTTCGTGGCCACGACCCCGGCGAGCGTCGTTACGCCGGACAGCGTGCCCGTCTTGGCCCGCACCCAGCCGGCGCCCGCTGCGGCCGGGGTGCCCGCTGCGAAGCGGTCCAGGAGCGTGCCGCTGCCGCCGGCGATGGGGAGCCCGCCGAGCATCGCGCGCTCCTGCGGGCTCGCGTCCGGACCCGCGGCGACGTGCAGCACCTGCGCGAGCACGTCGGCGGAGATCTTGTTCTCGCTGCTCATGCCCGAGCAGTCGGAGAGCGTCGTGCCCGTGGTGTCGATCCCCTTCTCGCGGAGCGTGGCGAGGACGCCGTCGGTGGCCTCGCGGATGGACACGCGTTGTGCGGTATCGGAGTACCCGGCCTTGCCTTCGGAGATCGGATCGGCATCCGCGATGCCCGTCTTTTCCATCGCGGCCTCGTGGCACAGGGCGTCCGCGCCGACGTTGTCCGAGACGTCGAGCACGTTGCGCGCCCGGTCGGCGAGCGTCCCCGACTCGACGTCGCCGATCTCGTCACCCACCGCGACCGGCTTGTCCGAGACCGTGACGGCGGACTGGTCGATCCCCAGGCGGGACGCGAACTGATTGGCCGCTGCCCGCATCGGCTGGCCTTCGCGCGGCGCCTCGTCGACGGCGGGATCGGTGCGCGCCGCATCGAGCATCCACGGCTGGACGCGGGTGAGGAAGCCGCCGGGGATGTCCTCCGGGTTCCATCCCGGCGCCATGTCGTCGCCCTCGTACGGACCCGGAGCGACGGTGAGGGACGTGAAGGTCTCGCCCGATTCCTTCGCCAGCGCGACGAAATCGTCGAGCGTGTCGGTTCCGGGGAAGAACGTGGACTTCGTGCTCTGGGCGGTCGTCACGTCGCCGCCCGGGATGAGCACGAGCTGCCCGGGCTCGGTGCCCTTGGCTAGAGTCGTGCTGATTCGGTGGTCCGAGGGCACGGTGGAAAATACGGCGAGCGCCGTCAACAGCTTGGTGGTCGAGGCGGGGGTGCGGGCGCGCTTGGCGTCCTTCTGCCACAGGTACTCGCCGGTGGCGTTGTCGACGACTACGCCGGAGAGTTCGCCGACCTCGGGGGCCGCGGCGAGCGGGTCGAGGATCGCGGCCAGCGCGGTGGGCGTGGGCTCGGGCGCGTCCGCGGGGAGGTCCTCGAGCGCGGGCTCCGGGTCGGGGACGGTGGGCATGGGGGCGGCGTCGGTTTCGTCGTCCGTTTCCACCTTCGTGGCCAGCGCCGCCGCGACGATGAGCGCGATGACGACGCACATCGCGACGAGCACCGCGCCGAGTCGCCAGAGGATGGAACGGCCCCGCCACACCTTCGCTGCCAACGCTGCATTCCCCTCCGCCGTCGATTCCCATCCACGGTAGCGGCACGGCGTACCGGGCGGGCCATTCCTCCCCGAGAGGGCGAGACCGCGACCGCGGCGCGCCGATCGCCTAAACTCGTGCGCAGCCCGTGGCCCCGCGCCGGGAACCCGCTCTGCCGGGCTCCGATACGGCGGCCGCCCCGCCGACGCCGAAGTCGTTTCGAGCGGACACCTAGTTTAAAGGAGTACACAAGCGTGGCAATCGAAGTGACGATCGAAATCCCCAAGGGTTCGCGCAACAAGTACGAGGTCGACCACGAAACCGGGAAGGTCTACCTCGACCGCTACCTGTTCACCTCGATGGGTTACCCGGCCGACTACGGATTCATCGACCACACGCTCGGCGAGGACGGCGACCCGCTCGACGCGATGGTCCTCCTCCCCGATTCCGTCCCGCCGGGAGTCATCGTCAAGGCGCGCCCCGTGGCCGTCTACACCATGACCGACGAGGCGGGCGGCGACGACAAGCTGCTCTGCGTCCTCGACGATCCCCGCTGGGAGCACATCCAGGACGTGGGCGATGTCAACGAGTTCGAGCTCAAGGCGATCGCGCACTTCTTCGAGCGCTACAAGGACCTCGAGCCCGGCAAGTTCGTCAACCCCGGCGAATGGGTCGGCAAGGACCACGCGTTCAAGCTCATCGACGAGGCGAAGGCGCGCTACTCGAAGTAGTCTTCCCGCTCCGATTCGTCGGCATCGCCGGCGTCGAAAAGGCCCGCCTCGGGATTCCCGGGGCGGGCTTTTTGAGTGCGTGCGGGCGCGAGTACATCTCGGCCGGCGCGTGGGACCGGCGAGCGCCGAATCCCTATCGGCCCGTGTATTCCGGCGGCCGCTTCTCCATCGTCGCGGTAATCGCCTCGAGCAGGTCCTTTGTCGGTAGGAAGCCGGCATTCCAGGTCTGTACATACTCGTTGCTCGCGCGGATCGGCCCCTCAATCCCGCGATTGAGCACCTCCTTCGTCCCGCGCACGACGAGCGGAGGATTGGCGGCGATCTCGCCGGCCACCGCGTCGGCCGAGGCGAGCACCCCCTCGGCGGAGTCCGCGACGTTCGAGACGAGCCCGTAGCGCAGCGCCGATTCGGCATCGAGATCGCGGCCGGTGAGCGCGAGTTCGCGCGTGAGTCCGTCGCCGATTATGTGCGGCAGTCGGCTCAGCGAGCCCATGTCGGCGACGATTCCCACCTTGACCTCTCGAATCGAGAACGTGGCGTCGGCCGAGGCATGGCGGACGTCGCACGCGGAGATCAGGTCCACGGCGCCACCGATGCAGCGTCCCTGGACCGCGGCGACGGTCGGTGTCTTGCACTCCCCGACCGCGTCGATGGCCTCGCGCATCGAACCGACCAGCTCGTGGAGGTCGAGCGTCCGCGAACCGTCGATCTCGCCGCCCTCGAAGAAGCGGCCGAGCACGGGCATCATCGCCACGAGGTCGAGCCCGTACGAGAAGTTCCGACCCTCCCCTGCGAAGAGGATGGCGCGCACCTCGGGATCCTCGTCGAGCTCGCGCACGACCCCGGGAAGCTCGGCCCAGAACTCCGGGCCCATCGAATTGTTCTTCCCCGGCCCGATGAGCGTGACCCGCGCGACGCCTTTCGCCCCGTCGACGACCTCGCCCGGCTTCTCGACGCGAACGGACACAGGGGCCCCGCCTGTTTCACCTACGATTTCCGACATCTTCGTCATGCCCAGATCGTGCCACATGCCACATCGGCGGCGGCCGCCCGTGTGTCGGCTCCGGGTCGGGCGGCCCGGGTCTGGGACTGGGATGACCCGGACATGACGGCGGCGGCCCCTCAGCGCCGCGGGATCACGATCCAGAGGATGAGGTACAGCAGGATCTGCGGGCCGGGGAGCAGCAGTGAGGCGACGAAGAGGATGCGGACGATCGCCGCATCGATCCCCATGTAGTCGGCGAGACCGGCGGCGACGCCGCCGATCCACGAGTCCTGGGTGTTCCTCGTGAGCCGGCGGCGACCGGGAACCCCGGGAGCGCCGGCCGGACCGGGGTACTGGGAGTAGGCGTTGGGATCGGTGGACATTGCGGACCTCCTTGGTCGGCGCGTGGTGGGCCGGACCTCTCGGTCCTGCGCCCTGCGAACACCACCGATCTTCGCGTGCCGGAGGGCCATCGCACATCGGGGATGTTCCCGGTTCTCACCCCGAGATCCGACCCTGAGTTCCAAACCTCTGTCGCATCTGGAATCAACCCCGAAAGTCCTGGATCCTCCCGCCACGGCAGATCGTTATCTGTGAAAACCATCGCGACTGCTTATCCTTGAACGAGTGTCCGGTATTCCAGAGAATTACCTCCGCTCCTCCTACGCCGCGCCGCCCCGCACGCTCGTCGACGTGTTCGAGGCGGCTGCGCTGCGATACCCCGATGCCCCGTGCATCGACGACGGCACCCGCTCGCTGAGCTACTCCGAGGTCCTCGCCTCCGTCCGCGAGACGGCCGAGTGGATGCACCGCCAGGGCATCCGTGTCGGCGACCGCGTCGGCATCCACATGCCCTCCGGCTCCGCCGATCTGTACCTCGCGATCCTCTCCACCCTCTTCGCGGGCGCCGCCTACGTTCCCGTCGACGTCGACGACCCCGCCGAGCGCGCCGAGCTCGTCTTCGGCCAGGCCGACGTCGCGGGCACCTTTACCGCCGAGGGCCTGCGCATGGCGCCGGGCCGCTCCGCCGAGCATGGTCGCTCCACCCCGCCCGTGACGGCGGACGTCCCCGCCACCCCGGGCCTCGACAACGATTGCTGGATCATCTTCACCTCCGGCACCACGGGCCTACCCAAGGGCGTCGCGGTCTCGCATCGCAGTGCGGCGGCGTTCGTCGACGCGGAGGCACGCATCTTCCTGCAGGATGCGCCGCTGGGTCCCGGCGACCGCGTGCTCGCCGGGCTCTCGGTCGCCTTCGACGCGAGCTGCGAGGAAATGTGGCTCGCGTGGGGGCACGGCGGCTGCCTCGTGCCGGCCCCGCGGTCCGTCGTCAAGAGCGGCCTCGACCTCGGCCCGTGGCTCGTCGAGCGGGACATCTCGATCATCTCCACGGTCCCCACTCTTGCCTCGATGTGGCCGGACTCGACGCTGCAGAACGTGCGCATGGTGATCCTCGGCGGAGAGGCCTGCCCGCCGGAGCTCGCCATGCGCCTCGCCGCCGGCGGCCGCCGCGAGGTGTGGAACACCTACGGGCCCACCGAGGCGACGGTCGTCGCCTGCGCCGCGCAGCTCACCGGCAGCGGCGAGGTCTCCATCGGCCTTCCCCTCGACGGCTGGGACCTCGCGGTCGTCGACAACGCGGGCCAGCCCGTCGAGTTCGGCTCCACTGGCGAGCTCGTGATCGGCGGCGTCGGTCTCGCCCGCTACCTCGACCCCGCGAAGGACGCGGAGAAGTACGCCCCCATGCCCACGCTGGGCTGGGAGCGCGCGTACCGCTCCGGCGACCTCGTCCGCCTCGAGCCGGACGGCCTCTACTTCGGCGGGCGTGTCGACGACCAGGTCAAGATCGGCGGGCGCCGTATCGAGCTCGGCGAGGTCGATTCGGCGGTGTCCGCGCTACCAGGTGTGAGCGCCGGAGCCGCGGCGGTCAAGAAAACCGATGCGGGGACCTCGGTGCTCGTCGCCTACCTCGTCGCCAACGACAAGGACTCCTTCGACCTCCCGCTCGCGGCGGGCCTGCTCCGCGAGTCGCTCCCGGCCGGCGTCGTGCCGCGCCTCGCGCTCGTCGACGAGCTCCCCACACGCACCTCCGGCAAGGTGGACCGTAAGGCCCTGCCGTGGCCGCTCGAGTCCACCTCGGCTCCCGAGACCGAACTCGAGGGCACCCAGGGCTGGGTCGCGGAAATGTGGTCCTCGGCCGTCGGCGCGGACGTCTCCGGCGCCGGCGAGGATTTCTTCGCCCTCGGCGGCGGCTCACTCGCCGCCGCTCACGTGATCGCCACGGTCCGCGAGCGCTTCCCCGAGGTCACCGTCGGCGACCTCTACGACCGCCCCCGCCTCGCCGATTTCGCCGACTTCCTCGATTCCCTCGACCCCGTCGCCGAGGTACAGGCGCGAGAGGTCGCACCCGTGCCGCGCACGGCGCAGCTCCTCCAGTTCATTGCCGGCCTCCCGCTGCTCACGCTCACCGCGGCGCGGATCGGCACGTGGTTCGCGCTCGGCGCGTGGATCGCCGATGCCCTCGGCGTCGATCACATGCCGGATCTGCCGATCTGGCCAATCGTCGTGCTCGCGCTCGTCCTGCTCTTCCCCATCGGCCGCATCCTCCTCGCCGCCGCAGTCGCCCGCCCGCTGCTCTCCGGTATCGAGCCGGGCCGCTACCGCCGCGGCGGCTCCGTCCACCTGCGCCTGTGGTTCGCGGAGCGTTGGGTCGAGGCGTGCGGCGCCGCGGGGATCGGCACGGCCGGCTGGAACCTCGTCTTCGCCAAGCTCCTGGGCGCGCGGATCGGCAAGGGCGTCGACCTGCACTCGCTGCCTCCTGTCACGGGCATGCTCGCCCTCGGCGACCACTGCTCGGTGGAGCCCGAGGTGGACCTCGCGGGGCACTGGGTGGACGGCGACGCCGTCGTCGTCGGCCCCATCGCGATCGGCGCCGGCGCGGTCATCGGCGCCCGCTCGACCATGCTGCCCGGAGCCGACGTCGGCGAGAACACGCTGGTCCAGCCGGGTTCGGCGGTCGTCGGCAAGCTCAAGGCGAAGAAGCGCTACTCCGGTTCGCCGGCGCGCAAGCGCGGCAAGCGCCGCTACTCCACGTGGCCGCGCGAATACGCGGGCCACTCGCGCTGGTGGTCCGGCATGTACAAAGCCACCTCGCTCGTACTCTCCGGGATGCCGCTCGTGGCCATCGCGGCGGGCATGGCGCTCGTCCTGGGGATGACGACGAACGCCGAGACCTCCTTCTGGTCCGCGATCGCGCTCGCCCTGGCATGGTCGGTGCCCGCCGTCATCCTGTCTCTCGCGCTCTTCGCCCTGATGACCCTGGTCTGCGTCCGCCTCCTCGCGGTGCGCATGCACGAGGGCTTCCACCCGGTGCATTCGCGGATCGCATGGCAGGCGTGGGCGACCGAGCGGCTCATGGATGCCGCGCGGACGTGGCTGTACCCGCTGTACGCGTCGATGCTCACGCCGATCTGGCTGCGCATGCTTGGCGCCAAGATAGGCAAGGACGTCGAGGCTTCGACGGTGCTGCTCATCCCGTCGCTCACCACGGTCCGCGACGGCGCGTTCCTCGCCGACGACACCATGGTCGGCTCGTACGAGCTCGGTTCGGGCTGGATGCGCGTCGAACACGCGACCATCGGCAAGCGCGCGTTCCTGGGTAATTCCGGGATGACGGCGGCCGGCCGCAAGCTCCCCAAGCACGGACTCGTCGCCGTGCTGTCCTCCGCCCCGGAGAAGGCGAAGAAGGGACAGTCCTTTATCGGCTCCCCGCCGCAGGAGCTGCCGCGCGCCGTGACGGCCGGATCCGCCGACTCGCGGACCTACGCCCCGACGCGGCGGCTCAAGACCGCGCGCGGCATGTGGGAGACGCTCCGCCTCGTGCCCGTGCTGCTGTCGTTCTGGCTGCTCGCGTGCCTCGGCATCGCCGGCCTGCACATCACCGAATCCCTCGGGCTCGCCGCCGCGTTCCTGCTCTCCGGGCTCGTGTTCGCCGCGCTGTCGCTCGTCGCATGCGCGGTGACGATCGCCGCGAAGTGGCTCTTCGTCGGAGCGATCCGCGCGGGCGAGAAGCCCCTGTGGAGCTCGTTCGTGTGGCGCAACGAGGTCGCCGATTCGTTCGTCGAGATGCTCGCCGTACCGTGGCTCGCCCGCCCGGCGACGGGCACTCCGGTGCTCGCGCTGCTGCTGCGCGCGCTCGGCTCGAAGATCGGCCGCGGCGTGTGGTGCGAGTCGTACTGGCTGCCCGAGGCCGACCTCATCGCCATCGGCGACGGCGGGACGATCAACCGCGGCTGCGTGGTGCAGACGCACCTGTTCCACGACCGGATCATGCAACTCGATACCGTCACCCTTGGAGACGGCGCGACGCTCGGCGCCCACTGCGTGACGCTCCCGGCGTCCTCGATCGGCGCGGGGAGCACGGTCGGTCCGGCGTCACTCGTGATGCGCGGCGAGTCCATCCCGGCCGGCACGCGCTGGCAGGGCAACCCGATCGCGCCCTGGCGCGGCTAGGGCAGCCCGAACCGCACATATCTGCACTACCTGCCACCATCTGCTCTACCACCGCACGACAAGCGAAGGAACGCTCCGCCACATGGCTATCCGCCCCGTGAAGAAAGATCCCGTCGCCAAGGCGGTCAAGCCCGCGTCGATGCGGCGCCGGGACCCCGTCGACCCGTACCTGCCCTCGGCGGGCAATCATGGCTACCGGGTCACCCGCTACGATCTCGACCTCTCCTACCGGGTCGAGCCCAACCGGCTCGTCGGCACGGCGACGATCTCGCTCACCGCGACCGAGCCGCTCGGGGATTTCTCGCTCGACCTCTCTCGGCACCTCGCGGTGTCGAAGGTCTCCCTGTCGGGCGCGAAGCTCACCCGATTCCGGCACTCGGGCGGAAAGCTCAAGATGACGGCGGCTGAGCCCATTCCCGTGGGCGCCGCCGTGTCAGTGACCATCAAGTACTCGGGCAATCCGCGGCCGATCAGCGGGGTGTGGGGCGATGTCGGCTGGGAGGAGCTCGACGGGGGCGTGCTCGTCGCGAACCAGCCCAACGGCGCGGCGTCGTGGTTCCCCTGCGACGACCACCCCGCGTCGAAGGCGCCGATGACCCTGACGCTGACCACAGACTCCCCGTACAAGGTCGTGTGCACGGGCGAGCTCGTGAGCAAGAAGAGCTCGGGGAGCACGACGCGCTGGGAATTCGACCAGGCCGTGCCGACCTCGACCTACCTCGCGGCGGTGAACATCGGCGAGTACCAGCACCTCGAGATCACCGGCGGGGACGTCCCGATCCACGCGTACATCCCCGGGGATCTGCGCAGCGAGTTCTCCGAGTCCTTTGGCCGGCAGCGCGAGATGCTCGAGCTGTTCTCCAAACTCTTCGGCCCGTACCCGCTGTCCTCGTACAAGGTCGTGGTCACCGACGACGAGCTCGAGATCCCACTCGAGTCGATGGGCATGTCGACGTTCGGTCGGAACATCGCCGTGGCCGGGGACGCCGAGGAGCGGCTCATCGCGCACGAGCTCGCGCACCAGTGGTTCGGCAACGCCGTGACCGCCGCGGAGTGGAAACACATCTGGCTGCACGAGGGCTTCGCCTGCTACGCCGAATGGCTGTGGTCCGAGTTCTCGGGCGGGGCGGATGCGCATTCACACGCGCTCAAGTACTTCGCGCGGCTGCAGTCCTCGCCACACGACCTCCTGCTCGCCGATCCGGGGCCGAAGCTCATGTTCGACGACCGCGTGTACAAGCGCGGCGCGCTCACGCTGCACGTGCTCCGGGGCGCGATCGGCGACTCGGCATTCTTCTCGCTGATCAGGGACTGGGTCGAGAAGTACTCCGGGGTGACGGCGACCACCGACGATTTCGTCGCGCTCGCGAAGTCGCACACCGACGTCGAGCTCGACCCGCTGTGGGACACGTGGCTGTTCTCCGAGGACATGCCCGCGGGGCTGGGGCTGCCGGAGTAGGGCGGTTCCGCCCGGGGTTGCCTGTCTGACCCGCCCGGCCTTCCCGGGCCGGCGCCCGCCTCGCAATCCGCGGCGCTCCCGGCGCCCCGGCGGCACTTCCGGTCGTCGCCGAAGTAGAGTTTGCCGACGAAGCAACACGCCGGACCCCGCACGGAAGGACCTGCCCACGTGCGTCTCCTGACCCTCGCCACGGTGTTCGCCGCGGCGTCGGGATACATCGTCATCGCCATCGCCAGCCGCGCGCTCGGCGCGGGCGGAGTCGATGCGTTCCAGGCCTTCTGGGCCCTCTTCTTCGCTCTCGCCGGCGTCGCGAATGGGCTAATGCAGGAGCTCACCCGCGCGGTGCGGAGCGCGCGGGTCGGAGCGACCGAGGTCGGCGCGGGAGAGACGGGCTCCGTCGGCGTGGCGGGCGCGGACGGCGGCGCGGCCCCGGCGGGTGTTGAAGGCCGCGCGATCGCCGGCACCCCCGGCGACGATCCGGTGCTCGGCGGCATCGAACTCGGTGCAGCGCTCGCGCGCCCGACCGGAAGCGGCCACCGCCCATCGCTCGCCCGCCGCAGTCTCCTGTGGACCGGCCTCGCCGTCGGCCTCGTCCTTGCCGCGGTCGTGGCGCTTTCGGGACCGGCCTGGTCCTCGCTCGGCCTCGATGCCCACGGCGGCGCCGCGGTCGCAGTTCTCGCGGTCGGCATCTGCGGCTTCGCCCTGCAGGCCGCCGTCGCCGGCTCGCTCTCCGGGACGGAGCGCTGGAACCTCTACGCCATGCTCATCGCAGTCGACGCCGCGCTGCGACTCGTCGTCGCGCTCGCTTCCTGGGCGCTGGGCGTCCCGCGCCTCTCCTTCGAGCTCACGACGGTCGCCGGCACGCTCACGTGGATCATCATGATCGCCACCATTCCCGCCGTCCGCGCGGCCCTGCGGTCCCCGCTCGACGTGCCCGCGCGCCGCTTCTGGATCTCCACGGTCCAGGCGATGCTGGCCAGCGCGGGCACGTCGATCATGGTCACCGGATTCCCCCTCCTCGTCACCGCCACCGCCGGCCCCGCCGACGACCGCGTCCTCGTCGGCGCCACGATCAACGCGATCCTCCTCACCCGCGCCCCGCTCCTGGTGCCGCTCACGTCCTTCCAGAGCGCGATCATCGTGTGGTTCGTCGAGCGACGCGATTCGGGCGTTCGGGCCCTGCTCGTCCCGCTGTCCGCCGTCATAGGCATCGGGGTGATCGGCGCGCTGGCCGCGTGGCTCGTGGCGGATCCGCTGGTGCGGCTCGTGTTCGGGCAGGAGTTCGGGCTGCCCGGGGCGGTGTTCGCCGGTCTGACGGCGGCCAGCGTCGGCACCGCGGCGCTCATGATCTCGGGCAACGCCGCGCTGGCGTTCGACCGGCACGCGATCTACAACGCGGGCTGGTGGGTCGCGGTCGGCGGCTCGGTGGCGCTGCTGATCGTGCTGCCGTTCGAGCTGGACGTGCGGGCCACGATCGCCCTGCTCGCCGGGCCCGCCGCGGGCACGGTGGTGCACGTCGTGGGCGTGCTGGGCTCGCGCGGCCCGGCGGGCTCGGCCGGCACGGCCGGCACGGTCGGCCCAGCAGTTCCCGTGCCCGCGGCAGCGGCCGAGCCCGTAGCAAAGGATAGCGACCTGTGACCCCCGCGAAGAACCCGGAGAAGGCCCGAGGGAAGGTCCCAGAGAAGGCCCCGGTGGAGGACCGCGCCCGAAGCACGTCGGGCAAGGCCGCGGCAGGCACCGCACGCGCCGCCGCGGCGCCTTTCGGCCGCGTCGCGCTGTGGATTCTCGCCGCCGCCGTCGCCGGGCTCGCCGCCGCCGCTGCGGCCCTCGGACTCGCCGCTCTCATCGATTTCCCCAACCCGAGCAACCTCGCGCGCATGTCGATGGGCTCGCTCCTCGTGCTCCTCGCCGGCGGGTCCCTGTGTCCCGCGCTCCGGGTCTCGGCGCCCGAGTGGTCGCGCTGGGTCGCCGGGCTCCTCGGCCCCGCGCTCGTCAGCGCGGTCCACCAGGCGTTCATGCTCTACGGGACGCCGCACTACCTCAACGGGGTCAACGGGGACCAGCTCAATCGCGTCGCCTACCTCGGCCGCTTCGCCTCCTCCCCCGCACTCGCAGACGCCTTCTACCGGGACGTCGCGCCGTTCTACCCGGCCGCATGGTTCTGGGTCGGCGGTCGGCTCGCCGCGCTCACCGGCATTCCGGCGTGGGAGTTCTACAAACCCTGGTCGATCGTCACGATGTCCTTCGCCGCCGCGCTCGCCTTCGTCGCGTGGCGCGCGGTCGTCGGCCCGCGCATGGCGATCGCCCTCGCGCTCGCCACCGCGGTGATCGGCCTGCAGATCGCGGCCTACGAGCCGTACTCCTGGCTCTTTATCGCCGTGCTCCCCGTGGTCGCGATCGTCGCGCAGCGCATCGCCGACCGAAGGATCGCCGCAGGCCTGGGCGTCTTCCTCGGGATCGCGGCGATCTCGTACACGCTCATCGCGGCGGTGGCGGTGCTCATCGTCACCGCAGCAGCGGCATTCGCTTTCTTCCGCACCCCCCGCGACGGTCGCGGCACCCGCCTGCGCATCCTGACCTCGTGGCTCGGCGCGGGCGTGCTGTCCGCCGTCATCGCCCTGTTCTTCTGGGGGCCGTACCTCTTCGCGCGGCTCACCGCGAAACCGCACGAGCGCTCTGTGGCCACGGACTACGCGCCGGCCTCGGCGATCGAGTGGCCGATGCCGATGTTCGAGTACACCGGGGTCGGTGTGCTCTCCGCAGCGGGTCTGGCGTGGCTCGTCTGGACGCTCGCGGGCACTCGGTTCGGGCATTACTCGTCCGAGGCCGCGGCACCCGCCGCACCGTCAGCCCCTGCCCGCCTGCCGCGCAGCACCGAGGTCGCCTCCGCGCTCGCGCTGCTCGCGGGCATCGGCTACCTGTGGTTCTGGCTTTCCGGACTCCGCGCGCTCGGCGCGTCGACGTTGCTGCCGTTCCGGCTCACGCCCGTCATCGGCCTCGCGTTCGCCTGCGCCGGGGTCTTCGCTCTCCGCTCCGCATGGCGCGCGGCATCCACGTGGGCGGCAGACCGGCCGGGGCGCCCCCTCCTGCCCCGTCAGGTCGCGGCGCTCGCGGGCGTGGTCCTCGCCGCGATCACCGTCCACGGCGTCCAGGCGTCCTCGGAAGAGGACATCGACTTCGCGGCGACGGCCACGGCCTCCTCTGGTCCCCCTCAGGCCGTGGTGACGGCGATCTCCGACGTCACCGGCGGGGCCGCGCCGCAGGACATCGAGGTACTCAGCGACGATCCCACGCTCTTCATGTTCGAGCCCTACTGGGCATTCCAGGCCCCCGCCGCGGCGTACGCCTCCCCGAACGGGCGCTTCGAGGCGCGCAACGGGGAGATCGAGGCCTGGTCGAAGGCGAGCACCGGGCGCGAGCTCGCGGCGGCGATCAAGACCTCGGAGTTCGGCGCGCCCGATGCCCTAGTGCTCACCGTCCAGCCCGCGGCGCCTGCCGTTCAGAGCTCGGGCGCCCAGGCTTCGGCCGCTCAGGGTTCGGACACCAAGGGCCCGGGCGACGCCGCCGGCGCCGCACCATCGGCGGCCGCTCAGAAGCCCGCCATGGAGTCCTGGGTCTACTCGGAGATCCACAACACGATGCCGCTCGAGGGGAACATCAACAAGGTCCCGCTCGCCTTCGACCCCGCGGTATTCTCCGATCCTGCGCTGTTCCGTGTGGAGAAGGCGGGCTCGATGGTCGTCATCGGCGTCCGCTGACCAGCCCACCCGGTTCCGTCGGCTCCGTGCGATTCCCTCAGTAGCCGCACAGCCACTTCCCCGATTCTCTACAGAACGACGCCATAACTTTGTCCTCGTTGGGGCCGCGATCCGCCCGCCATCACCTCGGCGACACACGGATCGCGGCCACGAGAGAAAAGGACCCTCACCATGGCTTCGCTCTTCCGCCGCTCCGCGCTCCGGCCCTACCCCTCGGCTCCCGAGCACGGCGCGGACAAGAACGCCGGCGCGAACTTGGACACCGCCGATTCGGACACCGCGGCGGGCACCGCCCGCGCCGCCGCAGACCCCACCTTCGAGGGCCGCCGCCTCGACCGCCCCACCGAGGACGTCGAGGACCAGGGGCTCGCGTTCGACGTCGTCACCCTCCTCGACCGGCGCCGCTTCCTCGGCGCCCTCGGCATCGGAGCAGGCGCCGTCGCGCTCGCCGCCTGCTCCACCGGCTCCGGAGGATCCACGGCATCCGCGCAGTCCTCGAGCGCGTCCGGCACGGCGAGCGCTACCGACGCCGCGGACACCACCTACACCGAAATGCCCACCGAGACCGCGGGTCCGTACCCGGGCGACGGCTCGAACGGCCAGGACGTGCTCGACATGTCGGGCGTCGAGCGTTCGGACATCCGCTCCTCGATCGGCGGCGGCGCCACGGCCGACGGCGTCGGGATCACGCTCGTGCTCAACACCATCGACATGGCGAACGGCAACAAGCCCATGCAGGGCGCGGCGGTGTACGTCTGGCACTGCGACGCCGAGGGCAACTATTCGATGTACGCCGATTCACTCAAGGACGAGACCTACTTGCGCGGCGTGCAGGTCGCGGACAGCAGCGGCAAGGTCACGTTCACGTCGATCATGCCCGGCTGCTACTCGGGCCGCTGGCCACACATCCACTTCGAGGTCTTCCCCGACGTCGACTCGATCACCGACGCCACGAACAACGTGCTCACCTCGCAGATCGCGATTCCGCAGGACACCGCCGAGCAGGTCTACGCGCTCTCCCAGTACACGAACTCCTCGGCAAACCTGCAGAAAATCACGCTGGCCTCCGACAACGTCTTCTCCGACGGCTGGGATCAGCAGATCCCGCAGGTCGGTGGCGATGTCGAGTCCGGCTACACGATCACCATCGACGTCCCCATCGACACCACCACCGAGCAGCAGATGTCCGCCGCGCCCGGAGGTGGCCCGGGCGGCTCGGGCGGCCCCGGTGGTGAGGGTGGCGCGCCCCCTGCGGGTGGCCCCGGCGGCGGCCAGGCTCCCCCGGAGGACGCGGCCTCGTAGGCGGGGCGGAAGCCGCCCCGGAAGCACGAGCCAGAACACGTATGACGGCGGAGGCCGGCGCCCCGAAAGCGCCGGCCTCCGCCGTCGTCTATGGAAGTAGAGCGCCGCGGATTCGCGATCCCGCGGCGGGCGTCTAGCGGAAGATGTGCCGCAGCAGGGTCGGCCCGCCTTCACGGAGCTTGCCCGCCTTGAGCGCGGTGGGCAGCAGCGTCGCGGCGTTGAGCCGGGAGGTCACGTGCCCGCGTGCCGCGCGCGCGGCCTTGTTCCAGCCGCGCTCGGAGAACGCCTTCGCTTCGCCGGCGAAGAAGCGGGACTCCTCGGCGAAGCGGCGGCCGTCGAGCGCGCGGACGGAGGAGTCCGAGGCGGAGTGACGGCGGTAGAGGAAGGCGAGCGCCGGGTCGATCACGATCGTCCCGCCCGCGGAGACCGTGTCCACGAGGAGTGCGAGGTCCTGGACCACGTCGAGGCCTTCGCGGAAGCCGATCCGCTTGATCCACTCGGCGTTCCACGCTAGCGACGGGAAGTACGTCCAGTTCCCGCGCATGAGCGAGACCATGAGCTCCTCGCCGCCGAGCACCTTGCGGCCGTCCGCACCCGAGACGGGCGACTGCCACGCCTTGACGACGTCCGCCAGAGAATGCGCGCCGGCACCGTTCTCGTCGATTACGGCGACGCCGCACTCGAAGACCGCGGCATCGGGCTGGGCCGCGAAACCGTCGTGCACAGCCTGGAGGTAGTTGGGGAGCATGATGTCGTCGGCGCCCATGACGACCACGGTCTGGGCCTCGACCATGCCCAGGCACTTGCGGTAGTTCCCGTTGGCGCCGAGGTTGACCTCGTTCTGCTCGTAGGTGACGCGGGAATCGGCCGCGGTGAGCTCGCCCATGTAGCGGGCCGGCTCGGGGTCGGGGAATCCGTCGTCGACCACGATGAGCCGGAAATCGGTGTAGCTCTGCACCAGGACGCTCTCGACGGCCTTCTTGAAATGCTCGACATCGCCGTAGTACGGCAACATCACATCGATTGACATGGGTCGGGGGTTC
Source organism: Dietzia sp. (assembly GCF_036741115.1). Classification (NCBI taxonomy): domain Bacteria; kingdom Bacillati; phylum Actinomycetota; class Actinomycetes; order Mycobacteriales; family Dietziaceae; genus Dietzia; species Dietzia sp. Next base: position 5,342 of record NZ_DAINST010000045.1, on the reverse strand, counting down.
CCTTCGTTCCGGTTCTCGGTCGCCGCATCGATCGGCCCGCTTCTTCTCTACCCTCCCATGCCCGGTTTTCCGGATGCGCCACGGGAGACTTCGGGGCTTTTGGCATAAGATCGACCCGAAATGAGCGCCGATACCACACATCCAAGCAGCACGGCCGCGTCACCGGCGAACCCCGCAGCGGGCGCCAACTCCGACGTCTGGCTCGTCGTCCCCTGCTACAACGAGGGCACCGTGATCGAGGACGTCCTGCGCAGCGCGATGCAGACGTTCCCCAACATCGTCGCCGTCGACGACGGTTCCGCCGATGCCTCGGGCGAGGCCATCCACCGCGCCGGTGCGCACCTGGTGACCCATCCGGTGAACCTCGGCCAGGGTGCCGCCATCCAGACGGGCGTCGAATACGCGCGCGCCCAGCCGGGTGCCCAGTACTTCGTCACCTTCGACGCCGACGGGCAGCACCAGGTCAAGGACGTTCTCGCCATGCTCGAGCGCCTGCGCACCGAGCCGCTCGACATCGTCGTGGGCACGCGCTTCGGTCGGCCCCGGGCGGAGAACGACCAGGTACCGCTCATCAAGAGGCTCGTCCTCAAGACGGTCGTGCTGCTCTCGCCGCGCACTCGGCGCCTCGGGCTCAGCGATGCGCACAACGGCCTCCGCGTCTTCAACCGCACGGTCGCCGAGTCGCTCAACCTGCGGATGAACGGCATGTCCCACGCGAGCGAGTTCGTCGCGCTCATGGACTCGGAGAAGTGGCGCACGGCGGAGCAGCCGGTCGACATCCTCTACACCGAATACTCGATGTCCAAGGGGCAGTCGCTGCTCAACGGCGTCAATATCCTCTCGGACGGCATCGTCGGAAAGAGGCTCCCATGATCATCAAGATCCTCCTGCTGCTCGCCGGCATCGTTCTCGTCGCGTTCTTCGTCTCCAACCGGCGCAAGGCGCGGGCAAAGGCCGGGGTCAAGCTCGGCTTCGTGGTGTTCGTGGTGCTCGGCCTCTACGCCGTGATCCGCCCCGACGATCTCACGTGGGTCGCCAACCAGCTCGGCATCGGTCGAGGCACGGACCTGCTGCTCTACGTGCTCATCATGGCGTTCCTCTTCGTGACCGTGTCGACCTACGTCCGCTTCCGCGAGCAGGATCTGCGCTACTCGCGGCTCGCGCGAGCGGTGGCGCTGCAGAATGCCGTGCGGCCCGGAGAGCCGATGCCGGGCGAGCGTCTGCGGGACACGGACGCCGACGCGACTGCGGACCGCCCGAGCCGCTCCGGGCGTTGATTCCCGCGGCGGCAGAGCAACCGTCCGCGGCGAGGGTGGGAGCCCGCCTCCGCCACGTCTCGGCGCTGCTGGGCGCGGCCGCAGGCGCGGATGGTGATGCGCCGGCCCGCGCGACGGACGTTCGGCGAGACGCCGATACGCGGCAGGGCCCTGAGGCCTGGCGGGACACGGCGACATGGCTCTGCCCGGTGCTCGGCTCGGCCGCGGAGATCGCCGGGCGGCTCGGCGAACGCGCGGCCGCACTCGACCCGGTCGGCGCCGGCGACTACGCCGCTCCCCCACGGATCGAATACGCGTGTCCGCCCGGAGCCCTCTTTGCGGAGGGAGGGCCCCTGCGGCCGCTCGATATCGGGTCCGCCGAACTCACCTATGCCACCGATCTTCTCGACGCGGCGGCGACGGATGCGGCGCAGTCCGGCGTCATAGGGGAATCCGACCCGCTGGCGGGCGAACTGCACGACGCCGGGCGGACGTTGCGCGCCGGGGCGGCGGCGCTGCATCTCGCGGCGACGGCGCTCGGCGAACTCGCGGCGCACCAGCTCCACGACTATGAACGCGCGGGCGGACCGGCGACGGCGGCCGCGACCACGCCTGTTCCGCGCTCGGGAGAGGCCATTCCGGGCTCCGCGCCAGAAGCCCCGCCCCTCGCCCATCCGGCGCGCGAGCTCGCCGCGGCCACCGCCCCGCTGCTCCCCGGGCTCTTCGCCGCCGGCATGCCGTTCCCGCCGCTCCCCGCCGCGCTGCCGAAGCCCGCGGAGCGCCCTGCCGACTCCTCACCGCGGCCCGCCACCGCGCACGTGGAGCTCGACCCGCGTGACCGCGTTGTCGCGGTGCTCGGCCGGCCCGCGTTCGTGGGCAACCTCCCCGGACTCGACTGGGACACGCGGATCGCCGCGAACGCGATCTCCGTCCGCGCGGCCTCGCAGCGCGAGCGCCTCGCCGGCAGGGCGGGGACGATCCTCATTGGCCGCTTCGACGCGATGGACAGGCTGCGCCCCGATCCCGTGACCGGCGTCGCCTCGCGCCGCCGCTTCGTCGCGTTCGACCCGGCCGGCCCCGGAACCATGATCGAACTCGTGGGCAGCATCCCCGCCGCCACCGGGCTCCTCCTCTACGTTCCCGGGACGGGGACGAACCTCGAGATGAGTCACGTGAACACCGAGGTCGCCGAACATTTCGTCGAGGCCGGGCGCGGGCGCCTCGCCTGCCTCGTGTTCCTCGGTGGCAAGTTCCCGCAGAACATGTGGGCGGAGTCGGGCGATCCGGTGTTCACGCTGGCGATGGCGCCGCTCGTGGCCGAATTCTCGTGGGACGTGCAGGAGCATCTGCGGGCGGTCGGGCGCGAAGGGGGCGACTCGGGCACCGGCTCCGACCGCGGCCCCGGCGCCGCCTCGCCTCTCCCCGTGACCGTCGTCGGCCACTCGTTCGGCGGCGGCGTGGTCGGCACTGCGGAGACCCTCGGCCTCTATGCCGACCGGGTCGCGTACGTCGCGAGCCCGAGCGCCGGCATCGGCGTGACCTCCGCCTCGCAGTGGCGGAATACCGCGCCCGCGGTGCGGCGATACTCGCTCACCGTGCCGGGCGACCCCATCGAGCTCATGCAGATCCGCAACGGCCTGCGCTACCCGAACTCGAGCGATATCGACATCATGGACGGCGTCCGCCGACTCGACACCGGCTTCTATTCCTCCGGCGAGGTGCTTTTCGGGACGCGCGGGCACGGCGGCGTCTTCGACCGCGACGCCGACGCGTTCTGGCAGATCGCCGCCGTCGTCCTCGGCGCGCCCGTGGTCGACTACGCCGCGCGCTCGATCGTCGCCCGCGGCACCGCATCGCTCGCCTCCGGGCAGGGCCGGCTGTTCGCGACCTCCTGGCAGCAGATCCGCGCGCAATTGGGGCGGCCGAAAGCCACCCCGCCTGACGTCGAACGTCCTACTTCGCGAGACTCCCCCGTGGTCGTCGAAGGACCCGGGCCTCTGGTCACCCGCGATCTCGGCTGACCGACCGGCCCGAGGAGCCCGCGTGGACTACGGCGTCGGGGTATCCGCCGCCTGCGAGGACAACGCGCCCGCGGCGTTCGAGGCGTTCTGAGTCGCCTGCTCCGAGCCGGAATTCTGACCGCCGCCGGCAGTCCCGTCCGCGCCGGGAGCGGGCGCGTCCGCCGAAATCGGCGGGGAGGTCCTGCCGATCGCCACGCCCGGCGCCTGCCGCCGCAGGTAGCCCGGCTCCTCGGATTCGCGGGTGAACGCCTGCAACGAGGTCGGCGGGAACGGCGAATCCGTGATCATCTGGTCGATCTGCTGCTGCGTGAACTGCGCGCGTACCGCATAGATGCGCACCTGCCGATCGGCATAGACGAGCGCCAGCCCCGGCGCGTCGTAGGCGTCGAGAAGCGCCCTCTTGAACGGCTGGAACCCCCAGGCGGGCGGCGGGCTGACGTAGACGTAGTTGACCCCCAGACGCTCGAGGGCGTTGTCGGTCCACGACAGCGAACCCGCGAGATCCATCGTCTCGAGTAGCTGGTTGGTAGCGGTGTCCCGGAAGGAGGGATCGCTGTAGTGCCGCGACAGCGATGGCAGCCCGTTGAGCGCGTACATCCAGCCGCTGCCCTCGTTGGCGTTGGTGAAGATTCTGCCGTCGTAGGCATTCGGCTGCTGGGCGAGCCAGTCGAAGGCGTTCCTGTCGTGCTGGTCGACGAGTTTGTCGTAGCGCTGCTCCGTGGCCGAGCGGGACGCGTACTTCGGCGCGGTGTACGCCGACCACACGGTCGTGGTGATCATCACCGCGAGGAGCGCCGCGAAGCGCATGGACGACGCACCTCGCCGCTGCGGATCGGTGAGCGGATCGACGAGCCTGCCGAGCAGGCTCACGAGCCCCTGCGCCACCGAGGCCACGCCGAGCGCCGCCAGCGCAGCCACGACCGTGGCGAGCACGACCCCGACGCGGCGCGGATCGTTGTAGTAGATGCTGCCGAGTGGGTGCAGCGCGCTGCCGACGATGCTGCCGAAGGGCACCATCGTGTTGACCCCGACCGCGATGTACAGGGCCCAGAACGCGACGATCCACAGCACCCCGCGGCGCAGGACGAACAGCAGCCCCACGGCCGCGCAGCCGAGCACGACCCCCTGGATCCCGAAGTCCCGCACGTGGCGGACCTGGATGGTGATCGCGTCGATCAACGTCTCCCAGCGCAGCCGCCCCGTCTGGAACTCGAACGCCGCGATGCTCTCCGCGTCCGCGGAAATCGACAGCAGCTGCGGGATGAGGACGATGACGCCGATCAGCGCAATTCCCGCGAGCGAGAAGAAGTCCTTGACCCGCGAGTTGATCGGGCGCCAGAGCACCTCGAAGAGCCACCAGAACGCCACGAACAGGGCGGACGTGACAAAGCCCGAGGGGTGGATTCCGCCCACGCCGATAAGCGCGATGCCCGCGGGCAGGATCCACGCCGGGCGCCGGACCGCGGCGACGATCATGAGCACGGCCGCCCCGACGAGGCCGGCGGACAGCGCGCTCGGCGTAGCCGCGACGCGGAACTCGATAAAGGGAAGGCCGGGGAACAGCGCGGTCATCAGAGCGGCCGCAGTGGTCGCCGTGGAGGCGATCGCGCGGGGGAAGCGCGCCGTCATGACCCAGGTGATGGAGGCGACGCCGAGCGGGAACGCGATCGCCGCCGCGCCGATCTGGACGAGGTTGTACGTCTCGACGACGCTGGCGCCCGTCGCGTTGTAGACGAGCGCGGCGATCGCGTGCCAGGCGCTCGGGTAGTACATCGGAGTGTGCGACTCCTGATTGTGAAGAAGCCCGGCGTCCTCGGGAGAGGCGATCCCTGTCTCGGCGATAAAGCGCAGGTAGTTCGCGTGCCAGTGGGCGTCCCAGCCCTGGAACACGTTGGATAGCCCGCCCGTGGTGTGGACGAGCTGGTTGAGCACGAGCGTAGCGATGAGCCACGCAGCCACGACGACCGCGAGGAACGGTGCGAGCTTCCAGATCCACGAACGCCACCCGGTCACGTAGTCCGGATGATCGGGCACCGCGGCGCGGGGATCCTTGCGGCGCGGGGAC
>NZ_DAINST010000044.1:21883-25496 GCF_036741115.1 Dietzia sp. | reverse complement strand
CCGAAGGACCAGGCGCAGACGATGGACGCCAAGATCGACCTGAGCTTCCCCGCCGAGGTCGGAACGACCAACGGCCAGGTGGACCAGGACAAGACGCACGTCACGTGGACTCCGCAGGCGGGTTCGGTGACCACCATGACCGCCGACGTGGCCTACCCCGACCCCGCGACGCGCGGCTTCGCGGTGTGGCTGATCATCGGCATCGGCGCCGCGATCCTCGTCGCGATCCTCGTGGTGATGATCGCACGCTCCTCCCGCGCGAAGGCGGACGCGGAAGGGCTTTAGCCCGGTCCGCTAGGCGAGAACGACGCCGCCGCCGGCGCCCACGGCCGGTGCCATGCCCAGATTCGCGAGGACCTCCTGCGTTGCCCTCGAGAAATTGAGGGTGTTGAAGTGCAGGCACGGCGCGCCCTCGGAGATGAGCCGCTCGCAGAGCTCGGTGGCGAACTCGATCCCCACTTCGCGGACCGCCGCGCGATCCTCCTCCGCGCCGGTCCCGGCCGCTGCCGTCAGACGCTTCTCCAGTGCCTTCGGCAGTGAGGAGCCCGAGAGCTCCAGCATCCGGCGGACAGAGCGAAGAGAGGTCACGGGCATGAGCCCGGGAATGATCGGCTTGGCGCCCTGCTCGGGGTCCGCGGCCACCGCGCGGTCGCGGAGCCGCAGGTAGTCGTCGACGTCGAAGAACATCTGGGTGATCGAATATTCCGCGCCCGCGCGCAGCTTCTCGACCAGCACCTCGGCGTCGTGTTCGAGCGAGCTCGCGCGGTAATGCCCCTCGGGGAAGGAGGCCACGCCGACCTCGAAATCCCCTCGCTCGTGGATGAGCTCGACGAGCTGCTTCGAGTACAGGAGACCGTCCGGGTGCGGGACCCACTCGCCGAGCGGATCCCCCGGCGGGTCGCCGCGGAGTGCGAGGATCTGCGTGACCCCGGCCTCCCCGTACGCATCGATGAGCGCGCAGAGCTCGTCGCGCGAGTGCCCCACCGCCGTGAGGTGGGCGATGGGCAGCAGGGACGTGGACTCGGAGATCGAACGGGTGATCCGCAGCGTCCGGTCGCGGGTCGAACCGCCCGCGCCGTAGGTGACGGAGACGAAGGCAGCCCCGAGGTCGGCGAAGACCCGGGCCGCGCGCCAGAGCCGCTCTTCGGCTTCCTCGTCCCGCGGCGGATAGAACTCGACGGAGAACGGGATCCGCGGCGTGCTCGCCGACGACATTCGGGAGATGACCCCATCGTCCGGGCGCTTTGCGGCGCCCTGCTGCCGGGTGGGGCGATCTCCGTACTCCACGTCTCCCTCTTCCTCCTGCTCTGATGGGGCCGCTCGCCGGCCGCCCTGCGGGAATCCCCCGGGTCTTACCCCGAAAATCCCTTGATCCCCAGTGTAGAGAAGCAGGGATGCGTGTTCGGCCCCGGCCGAGCGGGAGTCGGCGAAAACTCCGGCGGGGCGGGCGGGCTATAGGGTTATAGGCTGACGGGCGCGCCCGGCCAGGGCGCCCCGATTTCCGGGCTATATGGAGGTTTCGATGGAGTCGAACGGTCCAGCGAGCACGGGCGCGGCCGAGCTCATCGGGTCCGCGCTCGAGCGGGAACTCTCCGACAGGATCGAGGAGCTCGCCGGCATCGACGAGCGCTGCGCCGGGCTCGGGGAGCGGATCCGCGCTTTCGTCGAGGGTGGAGGCAAGCGTATGCGGCCGCTCTTCGCCCTCGCCGCGTATGAGGGCTGCGCGGGCAAGGCGGATCGAGCGGGCGCGGTGGGCCGCAGCGACGACACCGGTACCGACGGCGCCGCGGGGAGCGAAGGAGCATCGGGCACCGCCGAGGCCCCCGTCGCCCGAGCGTCCGCGGCCCGCGCCGTCGCCGCTCTCGAGCTCATCCAGGCCTGCGCTCTCATCCACGACGACATCATCGACTCCTCCGCCACGCGCCGCGGAGTGTCCACCGTCCACGTCGCACTAGCCGAATGGCACCGCGACAATACCCTCGCCGGCGACAGCGCGGACTACGGGCGCAACCAGGCCATCCTCCTCGGCGACATCGCGCTCGCCTGGGCCGACGACATGTTCTCCGGAGCCCTCCTCGACTCCCCCGGGATCGATGTCGCCACCCTCCGGCTGGCCCACGCCGCGTGGTCGGGAATGCGCACGGAAGTCCTCGGCGGGCAGATGCTCGACGTCCATGCCGAGGCCACTGGCGCCCGCGACCTCGACACCCCGGCAAAGGTCAACCGATACAAGACCGCCGCCTACACCATCGAGCGCCCCGTCCACATCGGTGCGCTCCTCGCCGGTGCCGACGAGGCCACGATCGCCTCGCTCCGCGAATTCGGTGTCGCCATCGGTCTCGCCTTCCAGCTCGTCGACGACCTCCTCGGGGTCTTCGGCGACCCTGCCGTCACAGGCAAGCCGTCGGGGGACGATCTGCGCGAGGGCAAGCGCACCGTACTCATCAACCGCGCCCTCGAGACCGCCCCTCCCGCGGAGGCCGCCGAGCTCGAGGGGCTGCTCGGCCGCGAGCTCTCACCTGCCGAGTTCGAGCGGGCCCGCGCGATCCTCCGCGACTGCGGCGCCGTCGCCCATGTCGAGGCGGAGATCGAGCGTCTGACGGCGGACGGCACCGCCGCCCTCGACGCCGCGGATCTCGCACCCGGTGGCCGGGCGGAACTCGGCGCACTCGCCGCGCGTGCGGTGAAGCGGACGTTCTAGGCGATCCCGGACTCCGGCGTCATCCATGGATCCCTCCCCCACGACCCTGCGCGGTCCCGCGCTGATCGGCGCGCTCGGTTCGACGCTCGTGTTGCTCGGTTCGTTCGGCTCCGGCGGGCTCGCCGGGCGCGTCGGCCCCACCGCGCACGAGTCCCTGCGCTTCCTTTCGACCGGCTCGAGCGGGCTCGCCTCAACGATGCTCGTGTGGGCGGGAACGATCGTGCTCGTTTGTGCGTGGTGCGCCGTGGGCGCGCGGCTCCGAGGTGGCGTTGGCCTAGACAATGGCGCCGATGGCGCCGGCAACGCCGAACACATGGGAAGCCGCCAGCCCGCGGGCCCCACCCGGGCCCAATGGGCGCTTCTCTTCGCCGCGTGGATCGCGCCGCTGCTGCCCGCGCTTCCCGTGTTCTCGACAGACGCTTTCTCCTACCTAGCCCAGGGCCAGATGCTCGGCGGGCCGGCGGATCCGTACGTCGACGGCCCAGGAACGGGCGACGGCTTCCTCGCCCGCTTCGTCAGTCCGGACTGGCGCAACACGCCGACTCCGTACGGCGCGCTGCACCTCGTGCTCATGTCGGGAGTCGCCCACCTCGCGCCGTCGTCGCCGTGGCTCGCCGTGATCTCTCTACGAGTCGTCGTCATCGCGTTCGTCGCCGCGAGCGCCTGGATCGTGTCGAAGATCGCCGAGCTCACAGTCGTCCCGCGCGGCCGAGCGCTGTGGCTCGGCGTCGCCAACCCCATCGTGGTCGTCCACCTCGTCGGCGGGCTCCACAACGACGCGTTCATCCTCGCGTTCGTCCTCGGCGCAACGTGGTGCGCGTGCGCGGCGGCGGGCCCGCACCGCGGCGGGGCCACCGCTTTTCGCCGCACGCTGTTGCTTCTCGCTACAGCGGGTGTGCTCATCGGGCTCGC
>NZ_DAINST010000044.1:9585-21873 GCF_036741115.1 Dietzia sp. | reverse complement strand
CGTCGATCAAGATCACTTCGATCGTCGCGCTGCCGTTCCTCGCCTGGCTGGGCGGCAGGCGGCTGGGCCCGGCTTTCGTCCGCGGATTGTGGATGACGGCGCTCGCCGCCGCCTCCTGCGCCTCCGTGACCGCGGCGAGCGGAGCGGGCTTCGGCTGGATCGCGGCGCTCTCGGTGTCCGACCGCGTGGTCTATTGGATTTCCCTGCCCACCGGGCTCGCGCACCTCGCTTCGTGTCTCGGCCCAGTGAGCTTCGAAAGTGCCCTCGCGGTGACCCGCTACGTGGGGATGGCCTGCATGGCGCTCGGTGTGCTGGCCGCCTGGTGGTGGTCGCGGCCGCGCGCTCGCTCGGTGGCGTCGACACCGCCGTCTTCGCCGCGGCTCCATGGGCTCGCCAGCCGCGTGATGCTCGGCCTCTCCGGATCGTGGGCGGCGGTCTTCATCGCCAACGTCGTGTCCTGGCCCTGGTACTGGGGAGTCGTCCTCGCCGCGCTCGCAGTTGCTGCGACCCCCACGGCGAGGACTGGGCCGAGGCTGGTCACGGCCTCCGTGGCCGGCACGGTTTTCGTCCTCGCGACCGTCGATCCAAGCGGATCGCCGACCCTCTACAAATTGTCGTTCTTCCTCGGCGCGGTGGCTCTCACCGCCGTCGCTGCGCTGTGGGCCGCTCGGGCGCGGCCAGGCGGAACCGCCGAGATCGGCAAGACCGGCGAGCGGGAATCGGCCGGCTAGAAGGCCATTGCCTGAGCCCGACGCATGACCTCTCGGGCGAGATGCCCGTGGAGCGCCTCGACGGGGCGGCCGGGCAGCGACTCGTCCTCGGTGTAGAGGAAGCGGAGGATCTCGGCGTCCTCGTATCCGCCGTCACGCAGCACCGAGATGAGCCCCGGCACGTGCTTCGCCACGCCGTCGGAGCCGAGGAATCGCTCCGGGACCACGACGACACCGTCGCGGCGCACGGCGATGAGCGCACCCTCCCGGAGCAGGTCGTGGACGCGGGTGACCACGATGCCGAGACGATCGGCAACGTCGGGCAGCGGAAGGACCTCGGCGTCGGCGGGCAGGACGTCGTCGGTGTAGGGAACTTTGCTCACGTGCCCTACGTTAGTTGTTAGATGGACGCTTCTGCCCATCGAGGCACGATTGCGATCTTCTCTCGGGGGGTTCTCGAGGGAGGATCATTCGGGCAGATCGCGGAGTGCGGGCCCAGAGTCGGGCCCCGAGGACTGCCGGGGACAAGCTGTAAGAGGCAGCACCAAGGCGAGACGGCGATACAGACGGAAAGGACGGTGGACGCGGCAATGGCGAACGCCCAGGCACTCGGCCCCGGCGAGACCGTCGATCGGCGATACCGTCTCGAGGCACCGATCGCCGATGGCGGGATGTCCACCGTCTTCCTCGCCACCGATACCCGCCTCGACCGGCACGTCGCGCTCAAGCTCCTCTCCCCCTCGCTCGCCGGAGACCGCTCTTTCGTCGACCGTCTCGAGCTCGAGGCGAAGTCCGTCGCCCGGCTCTCGCATCCCGGAGTCGTGCAGGTCTTCGACCACGGCTTCGACCGCGGGCAGGCGTTCCTGGTCATGGAGCTCGTCCCGGGCGGCACGCTGCGTGAGATCCTCGACGAACGTGGACCCATGCCCCCGCATGTCGTCCTCTCGGTTCTGCGCCCCGTCCTCGGCGCACTCGACGAGGCCCACAACAACGGGCTCATCCACCGCGATATCAAGCCGGAGAACATCCTCGTCTCCACTTCGAATTCGGTGAAGCTCGCGGACTTCGGGCTCGTCCGCGCGGTTGCAGAGTCCCGCTCGACCAGCCAGAACGTCGTCATGGGCACTGCCGCCTACCTCGCGCCCGAGCAGATCGCCACGGGCGAGACGGACCCGCGCTCGGACCTGTATTCGCTGGGGATCGTCGCCTTCGAGCTGCTCACTGGCAGGGTCCCTTTCCAAGGCGATACGCCAGTGGCCACCGCGTACCAACGCCTCGAGCGGCTGGTGCCGCCGCCCTCCTCGATGGCAGGCGGGATCCCGGAGGACCTCGATGATCTGATCCTCCACGCCACGGAGCGCAACGCCGATTCCCGCGTGCCGACAGCGCGCGAGTTCCTCCGCCGCGTCGAAGAGGTCGCCACGCGCAACCGCCTCTTCCACGTCCCCGTCCCCGCGCCCAGCTCGTCCGCGTGGGCGCGCGCCCGCGCGCGAGCTGCCCGTGAGGCCGAATCGGGGCTCGCCGGCGACGACACCGCCGGGGAGACGGTCTTCGATATCGCCTCGCGCGAGAGCTCCGGCTTCGGCGGCGGGCGGGCCATCGGGGCTGTGGGAGCGGTCGGCGCGGGCGCGGCAGCCGCCGGCCTCTCCGGCGGCGCCGCCGACGCCGCAACCCGCATGCACCACGCCACGCCGAGTCCGGGCGGTGCTCCGGGTGTCGCCCCGCACGCGGCGGCCGAGACCACTCGCCTGGATCCCACCACCGGGGCGGTGCCCGGCTCCGGCGCGCCGCAGGGCGCGGGCCCGGCGCGCACCGCCGTGTACCAGGGCGCCCAGGCTCCCACCCGGGACGGAGCCGGAACCGCGCACTTCGCGCCCGCCGGCCACGGCCAGGGCACTCCCGTCGGGCCGGGCGGTCTTGCGGCTCCGGGAAGCCCCGGCGGGCCCGTAATCCCGGCCGGCCAAGCTGGACCCGGCGGCAGCCAGGCCCAGCATCCCGCGGGCCGCGGTCCCGGGCTCCCCTCCGTCCCGGATTCGCTCCGCCGCAAGCGCGGGGCTGGCTGCCTCGCCGCGGTGCTCGTGCTCGTCCTCGTGGTCGCCCTCGGCGTGGCCGGCTGGTGGTTCGGCTCGGGACGGCTCGTCGAGATCCCCAGCGTCTCGGGGATGAGCGTGAGCCAGGCCAGGACCACGCTCGCCGACGCCGGCTTGTCCACCGAGGACAAGGACGAGTACGTCGACGACGTGCCGGACGGCTACCTGCTCGGCACCGATCCCGAGCCCGGCAGCAAGGTCGATCCCAATCACTCGGTCGTGCTGCGGATCTCCGCCGGGCCGCCGATCGTGCCCGAGATCAGCGCCGACCGCTCACAATCCGCTGTGGAGACGGCGCTCAAGGAGCACTCGCTCACCCCGCAGCTGGCCGATCAGCCGCAGTATTCCGCCGACGTCCCCGAGGGCGCGGTCCTCGAGCTCGACCCGGCGCCTGGCACCGCGCTCCGCGTGGGCGACCGGGTGCGTCTCGTCCTCAGCGCCGGCCCGGCGCCCGTCGACGTGCCCCGGCTCCAGGGCATGGACCTCGCCTCCGCGCGCAGCGCGCTCGAGTCCGTCGGCCTCACCGTGGGAAACGTCCGTAAGGAATTCGATACCGCCCAGAAGGCCGACCACGTGCTCTCCACGGACCCCGGCGCCGGCGCGAGCGTCGACCAGGGCTCGCCCGTGAGCATCGTGGTCTCTACCGCCGCCGAGATCCCCGACGTCCGCGGGATGCCGATCGACGAGGCCCGCAAGGCCCTCGAGGACGCAGGCCTCCGCGTCGTCGACGGCGCCGAGGTCAGCGACGAGAACGTCCTCGCCGGCAAGGCGGCCTCGACCTCGCCCGCGGCAGGCGAGAAAGTCGACTCCTCGAACACGGTGGTCACCCTCACGGCGTCGAATTCCGTGAAGGTCCCGATGATCCTCGGCGATTCCGTCTCCGAGGCTTCGAAGAAGCTGCGCGAGGCGGGGCTCGAGCCGCAGCTCTCCACCGGCCGAACGGGCGTCGTCTACGGCCAGGTCCCGCTTCCGGGTAAAACCGTCGCGCCGGGTTCCGGCGTGCGGATCAGCGCGCTCGGCTGAGCGGACGGCACCGTTGCCGGCGCCGTCCGGCGTCAGACGCGACCTAATCGAAACGAGCTAGTTCCGCAGCATCTCCGCGACGAGGTACGAGAGCTCGAGCGACTGCTGGGTGTTGAGGCGCGGATCGCATGCCGTCTCGTAGCGACCTTCGAGGTCGGAGTCCGAGATGTCCTGCGCGCCGCCCAGGCATTCGGTGACGTCCTCGCCGGTGAGCTCGACGTGGATGCCGCCCGGGTGCGAGCCGATCGCATGGTGCACCTCGAAGAATCCCTGAACCTCGTCGATGATCCGGTCGAAGTGGCGGGTCTTGTAGCCGGTCGAGGCGGTGTGTGTGTTGCCGTGCATCGGATCGCACTGCCAGATGACCTTCTGCCCGGTCGCCTCGACGGCGCGGACGATCGGCGGAAGGGCCTCGCGGACCTTGTCGTTGCCCATTCGGGAGACGAGCGTGAGCCTTCCGGGCACGCCCTCGGGATTGAGCTTGTTGACGTAGTCGACCGCGAGCTCCGGAGTCGTGCTCGGCCCGATCTTCAGCCCGATCGGATTGTCGATGAGCGAGGCGAACTCGACGTGTGCGTCGTCGATTCCGCGCGTGCGCTCCCCGATCCAGAGGAAGTGCGCCGAGAGATCGTAGAAGCCGGAGCGCTGCCCGCTGGCGACGAGCCCCTGCCCGTCGTCGGAGAGGCGCAGCATGGCGCGCTCGTAGTCGAGCACGAGAGCCTCGTGGCTCGCGAAGATCTCGGCCGTGTGGAGGCTCGAGTCGACGACGCCGCAGGCGTCCATGAAGCGGAGGCCGCGGTCGATCTCCGAGGCCAGCGCCTCGTAGCGGGCGCCGGCCGTGGACTGGGCCACGAACTCCATGTTCCACTCGTGCACGCGGTGCAGGTCCGCCGTGCCCGAGGTGGTGAGCGCACGCACGAGGTTCATCGCCGCCGAGGCGTTCGCGTAGGCGCGGACGAGTCGCGCCGGGTCGTGCGCACGCGCTGCCTCATTCGCCTCGATGGAGTTGACCATGTCACCGCGGTACGAGAGGAGCCCCTGGGCATCGGTGTCCGAGGAACGCGGCTTCGCGTACTGCCCGGCGATACGCGCGACCTTGACGATGGGCATCGACGCGCCGTAGGTGAGCACGACGGCCATCTGCAGGAGCGTGCGCACCACACCCTTGATGTGGGGCTCGGTATTCCCCTCGAAGGTCTCGGCGCAGTCGCCGCCCTGCAGGAGGAACGCCCGTCCCTCGGCGACGTCCGCGAGCTTCTCGCGGAGCTTATCGACCTCGCTCGATACGCAGATCGGCGGCACCGACTCGAGCACGGTGCGCATCTGCGCCGCGTGCTCCGGGTCCCACGAGGGCTGCTGCAGTGCCGGGCGTGAGAGCGCCTCGTCCAGCTTGGCGCGCAGGTCCTCCGGCAGTGCCGGGAGCGAGGGAAGGGAATTGATATCGACGTCGACTTTCCAGTTCACCCCTCCCACTCTAGGCGGAAAGGGCTCGCTCCCCGCAGGGAAGTAGGCCGTGAGACGGCCGAAAAACTGCCGAGCCCCGGCCGGAACACTGTCGGGAGGCGGCCGAAACGCAGCCGAAAGGAGCAGAGCAGGCGCCGCGTCGGCTCAGATCGTGATGCCCTTGGCGTCGAGCGCCTTTCGGATTACCTCGAATTTCGCCACGTTGTGCCGGGCATCGGCCAGCGCGGAGTGCGCCTCGGCGGATGGGATCTCCGGCAGCTTCGGCCGCCCGGAGAGCTCCCAGAGCTGCTTGAGCTCCCGGGTGAATCTCGGCATCTGCTGCGGCAGCGCCGGCATGTCGCCCCAGAGCTGGCACACGGCGACGTGGTCGTAAGCGCCCACCCATGCCCACATCTCGATGGGCCCGCCGGCGGCGTTGCGCGTGAGGAACTCGAACAGGTCGTCCCGGATCCGATCGTTGCTCCGCCACGCCTTGTCGGAGGGATTGGGGAGTTTGTCGAGGACATTGCGCCGCACCCAGTCCCCAGCACGACCGGGATCGAAGCCCGTGGAGACCGCGTAGAACTCTTCGCCCGGCCCTCCGCCTGGCGCCTCGGCGACCACGCCGATGGAGATCAGCTCGATGGTCTTGCCGTCCTCGATGAACTCGGTGTCGTAGAAGAAGCGCACCCTCTCTTCCTACCCCTCTACTTCCGTCTAGCGCCCCTCGGCCTCGAGTCGCTTCTTGACCTCCGCGCCGTACTCGTCCGGGTGGTAGGTCTGGCCGGAGAGTTCCTGGATGCGTTCCATGACGAGATTGGTGAGCTCGCGCTCGGCCGCCCGATCGCCGACCTTGTCCACCCACTCCTCGATCGGGATCGGCTCGCCCACCTTGATCCGGATCTTCGTGGGATGTGGGCGGAGCGAATCCTGCGAGAGGAACACGTCCGTGCCCTTGAGACCGACGGGGATGATGGGGACACCCGCCCGCATCGCCACGCGCGCGACGCCGGTTTTGCCTTTGTAGAGGTCACCATCCGGGGAGCGAGTGCCTTCGGGGAACATTCCGAGGACCTCTCCGGACTCGAGCACCTTGATCCCGGTCTCCATGGCATCGGTCGCGGCGTCCGCCGAGGAGCGGTCGATGGGCACTTGCCCGGTGGCGGAAAAGAAGAATCTCTGGAAGGCGCCGTAGAGCCCGGGCTTGGTGAAGTACTCCTGCTTGGCGAGGAATGTCATCCGCCGCGGCGTGCGCAGCGGGAGGAACAGCCAATCGGAGGCGGACAGGTGGTTGACGGCGACCAGCGCCGCTCCCTCACGCGGGAAGTTCTCCGCGCCCTCGAAGCTCGGCCTGCCCACGAGGTGGAGCCAGGGACCGAGCAGAACCCACTTGAGCAGCCAATAAAACATCCGTCGTCCCCGTTCTCCGCTGCCGATTCCTACACCGCACGTCGACCTGGATTCCCATTAGACAACAAAACCTTCGTGTCCTGCAGAGGGTTCCGTGCCGGAGGTCCGAACCGGCGGGTCGCGCCCGGGCGTCCGCTCCGGTGACCCGCTCCGCGCGCGACTACGCCCGCGCGAGCATCGATTCCGGCCATTGGGCTCTGTCGGCGACGAAGACCACCGACAGCGTCCCTCGCCCGTGCCCCGGCTCGAATTCGGCCGCATGGACGAGGCACCGCGCGAGCACGCTGCCGACGTCGAGCGGCACGCGGATCCCGGAGAAATCGAGCACCAATTTCCCGTCGATGACGGCGGGCGCCGCGTCCGGCTCGGCCGGCACGGAGACGTCGAGCCTGTATGTCGGCAGCGAGTCGACGGACTCCACGCGGATCGGCGGCCCCTGCGCCTCCATGTCCAGGGTGTGCGCGCCGAGCAGCGCTGCCATGGCGGCCGCCGCAGCGGCGTCTTCCCCGTCGCCCGCGACCGACACCGACAGCGGCGTGGCCCCGCCCTTTGCCGTGAGCCAGTCGTCGAGCACATCGAGCGTGGCGCCGATCTCGTGGGCGTCGAGGAGGACGGGATCGATGTTCTCCCCCGCGGCGAGCGCGGCGAAGCGCACGTTGCGCGGCCACATCAATTCGACGATCTCCGCCGCCCGTCGCGGCGCCTCGAGCCTGCCGAGGGCCGCGGTGGTCCCGTCGAGTTCGCGGATCACGAGGTCCCACGCCCCCGATTCGGCGGCGCGGCGGAAGTATTCCCAGCCCAGCGACTCGGACAGCGATGAGGTCCTGTCCCGGAGCAGCAGCGCGGGGCCGCGCGATCCGTCGTCATGGAGCCGCGCGGCAAACGCCCGCGCATGCGACTCCTGGCTGTCCTCGCGGATCTCGAGCCTCTCTGAACCGTCGATACCGAGCGCTCCGGAAAAGAACTTCGGCGAAGCGGTGAGCAGCAGCGCGGAAGAATCGGGGCCCGTCTCGCCGAGGAGCTCCGCGACGAGCTTCGCGCGGTCGCCGCGGTCCGCCCCGATCACGGCGACGCAGCGCGAGCCGCTCAACGTTCCTCCACGCGCGCCGCGAGGTCCTCGAGCGCCGCGGTGATGATCCGGCGGCGAGCCCGATCCCGGAAGCGCCCGAGCATGTCCACGGTGAGTTCGACGTCGATCGAGTAGGTCACCACAGTGGCCTCGCCTTCGCCGTCGATCTCGCCCGCCTCGGCCGGTGCGAGCTCGTAACTCCCGCTCTGCCGCTTCTGCAGGATGGACGGCTCCGCGAGCGTCCAGCGCACCTCGGCGGGATCGGACGACCACTCATAACGCAGCCGGTATTCGTCGTCGACTATCCCGGCGACGAGAACGAAGGCCACGTCGACGGGACGCCCGTCGTCATCCCGGGAGAGGACCTCCGCCGAACGGATGGCCGACACCCACTCGGGGTACCGCTCGAAGTCGGCGATGGTGTCCATGACGACAGACAGCGGCGCGGCGATGGTGGTCGACTGTCGCGCGCTGCCGCCCGTGGCGCTGCCGCCTGCGCTTTTGTCTCCGCCGGGCGCGGCGCCCCCGCCAGGTCCCGTGCCCGGTGCGCGCGAAGACGTGTCGTCGATCATGCCCGTCGTTCCCTTTCCCGCGATGCCGCGCGCCTACCGGGAGGCGCGTCAAGGATCCGTTCTCGAATCGATGCTATCCGCGGCTGGTGCCCGCGGCGGCCTCCATAAGAGATTACGTCTCCGCCCGAATCGCTCGGGCGGATGCCCGCGGGCGCATCCTTCGGGGCCCGCCGAATAACAATAACGGTTAACTATTCGCAGCTCCGGCCGTTGTGCCGGGTTATCGCGGTGGCTTCGGGCGGAATCCGGGCTAGGGGAAATGTCCCCGGCATCAACAGGTAAGCTAGATCTCAGTAACGAGGGTCACACCAAAGAATCCGAAAGGAACATCAGATGCGCGAGTACAGCGTCCCCGGCGATGTAGAGGTACCTAAGGATTGGTCGTGCGTCCAGGCGGTCTACGACATCGTCGAGGAGAACCCGAAGCACGAGATGTTCCTCCGGGAGAACGGGAGCGGCTGGACCCCCGTCAGTGCGAGCGAGTTCGCCGCCGAGGTGCGCGAGGTCGCCCGCGGCATCGTCGCGCTGGGCATCGAGCAGGGAGACCGCGTCGCGATCATCTCCTCGACCCGCTACGAGTGGTGCCTCGTGGACTTCGCGATCTGGGCGGCCGGCGCCGTCAGCGTCCCGATCTACGATTCCTCCTCCGCAGCCCAGATCGAGTGGATCCTCACGGATTCCGAGGCCAAGCTGGTCATCGCCGAGACGGACAAGCACGTGGCCGAGGTCGACAAGGCCATCTCCACCGCCAAGCTCGATGTACAGGTCGTGCAGATCGAGGGCGCCTCCCCCGCGATCGACAAGCTCAAGAAGGCCGGCGCCGAGGTCGAGGACTCGGTGCTCGATACGCGCCGCGGCGCGGTCACTTCCGGGGACATGGCGACCATCATCTACACCTCGGGCACCACGGGTCGCCCGAAGGGCGTCATCCTCACGCACGGCAACATCCACGCCGAAGCGCTAGCGGCCTCGGAGACGCAGCTCAGCAACTACCTCACGCCGGGCAACGTGTCCTTGATGTTCCTGCCGCTCGCACACGTGCTCGCCCGTGCGATCAACTACGCCGGCATCTACAAGCGAGTCACCCTCGCGCACACCGCGGACCTCGCGCACATCGTCGACCGCTTCGGCCAGGTCCGCCCGAACTACATCCTCTCCGTCCCGCGCGTGTTCGAGAAGGTCTTCAACTCCGCCCGCCAGTCGGCCCACGACGGCAGCGACTTCAAGGGCCGTATCTTCGAGAAGGCCGTGGACACCGCGGTGGAGATGTCGAAGACCACGCGCTCCGGCAAAAAGCCCGGTCCGCTCCTCAAGGCCAAGCACGCCCTCTTCGACAAGCTCGTCTACAGCAAGCTCAAGTCCGCGCTCGGTGGGCGCTGCGAGATCGCCGTTTCCGGCGGCGCGCCGCTCAGCCCGCGCCTCGCCCACTTCTTCGACGGCATGGGCGTCACGATCTACGAGGGCTACGGGCTCACGGAGACCTGCGCCGCGCACTGCGTCAATACCCCGGGCGCCCTCAAGATCGGCACCGTCGGGCGCCCGCTGCCGGGCCACGCGGTCCGCATCGAGTCCGATGGCGAGGTGGCGGTCTCCGGCCCCGTCGTCGCCGATCGCTACTGGAACAACGAAGAGGCATCGAACAAGTCCTTCAAGGACGGCTGGTTCTTCACCGGCGACCTCGGCTCGCTGGATGATGACGGCTTCCTCCGCATCACCGGCCGCAAGAAGGAGATCATCGTCACCGCGGGCGGCAAGAACGTCGCGCCGGCCGGGCTCGAGGACGGGCTCAAGCAGAACCCGCTCATCTCCGAGGCCGTGTGCGTAGGCGATGGCCGCCCCTTCATCGGCGTCCTGCTCACACTCGACGAGGACGAAATCGAGCGCTGGAAGGACGCCAACGGCAAGACGGGCAGCATCGCCGATCTCGCCGAGGATCCCGAGCTCAAGAAGGATCTCGACAAGGCGCTCGACGCGGCCAACGCCACTGTCTCGCACACCGAGGCGATCAAGAAGTTCAAGGTTCTCCCCGGCCAGTTCACCGAGGAGACCGGCGAGCTCACCCCCTCGCTCAAGGTCAAGCGGAACGTCGTCCACGACAAGTTCTCCAAGCAGATCGACGCGATCTACGCGAAGTAGCGGCGGCGCGCCACGCCCCGAACAGGCCGCGGCGCCCGGGACCATATCGGTCCCGGGCGCCGGGTTCTTTCGTCGATCCGGGCTCAGTCGTCCCAGGGCAGCAAGACGTCCCGCATCCGGTTGCCCAGCTCGTCCCACGACCACGACGTGCGCACCCATTCGCGGCCCGCGCGCCCCATCGAGCGTGCGATGGAATCGTCGGAGAGGATGTGGACGAGGGCCTCGGCGACCGCCGCTGGCTTCGCCCCGTCGGCGACGAGACCCGTGACCCCGTCGCGCACCGTCTCCGGTGCCCCTCCGGACGTCCCGGCGAGTACGGGGATCCCGCACGCCGAGGCCTCGAGGTAGACGATCCCGAGCCCCTCGACGTCGAGCCCCGCCCCGCGGGTCCTGGCGGGCATGGCGAACACGTCGGCAGCCTGGTGCAGCCGCACGACATCCGCATCAGGGATGCGGCCGGTGAACACGACGTGCTCGGAGACCTTCTTGCGCGCCGCGAGCTCCTCGAGCTTCTTCCTATACGGTCCACCCCCGGCGATCACGAGGCGTGCATCGGGCACGGACTCGCGGATCCGCGGCAGCGCCTCGATGAGGGTGTCCTGCCCCTTGCGCGGAACGAGCCGGGACAGGCACAAGATCGCATTGCCAGTGCCGAAGCCAAATTCCTCGCGGGTCCGTCTGATCGCCTCGGGATCGTCCTCCGGGCGGAAGACCTCGGTGTCGACGCCACCGGGCTGATGGATGAGACGCGCGCGCGGCCCGAACGCCGCGGCGAAGCGGTCCCGCGTGTACTGGGAGACGTACGTGATGGCATCGCAGTGGTCGCCGATGTACCGCAGTACCGAGCGCGCAGGCGGCACCATGGACCAACCGACCTCGTGCCCGTGGGTGCTCGCCACGATGTGGCGCACGCTCCCCCTCCGCAACGGACCGGACATGACGGCGAGCGGCGCCGCCGCCCCGAACCACACTGTCTCCGCCTCCCACTCGTCGGCGAGCGCCTTGGCCTCGTCGATGACGGCGGGCGTGGGCAGCAGCATCGACGTGGGCATTCGGTGGACGGCGTAGGGCCGCGATTCGTCGTACGCGGTCGATTCCTCGCCGCGAAACGTCGAAGCCATGACGCACACATCCTCCGGATCGAGGTAGCGCAGATAGCTTTCGATGTACGACTGGATGCCGCCGGGGCGGGGCGGGTAGTCGTTCGTGATGACGAGTGTGCGGGCCACGTATCCACCTTTTCACATTCGGGAGTGCGGCGATTCCGCCTCCCCTACTGCGGCGGCCTCCGCCGTCACGGGCGGGCCTTCCACGGACTCCGGCGCCTCGTCCCGGGTCCGCGGAAACCACCGCGCGAAATGCACGAACTCCGCAGCGCCGCCATGGTTGGGCGGCGAGCTGCGGAGTGCGTGAGGGAAAAGCAGGTCGCAGCATGATGCTGCTCGGCGCGGGCGCGCGCCGGGGCCTGCGTGCGGTCCGGCTTAGTAGTAGCGGACGGCGTTGTAGAACGGCATGGAGTCGACCGGCGAGTAGCCGACCGGGACGCCCTCGGTGGAGGCGTGGAGGACCTGGCCGTCTCCGGCGTAGATGCCGACGTGCGAGGCACCGTCGTAGAAGGTGACGAGGTCGCCTGGCTGGAGGTCGTCGCGGGAGACCTGCGTGCCGCCGGAGGCCTGCGCCTGGCTGGTGCGGGGGATGCTGATGCCGGCCTGCTGGTAGGCCCATGAGGTGAAGCCCGAGCAGTCGAAGGAGTCGGGGCCGGTGGCGCCCCACACGTAGGGCGAGCCGATCTTGGTCTGGCCCGCGGCGAGGACTTCCTCGCCCTTGGACTGCGG
>NZ_DAINST010000044.1:6154-9575 GCF_036741115.1 Dietzia sp. | reverse complement strand
TCGGCTTGCGCGTCGCCGGTGCCCTCGGAGACCTTGACGATGTCCTCGAACCCGGCGGGGATCTGGAGGTTGGCGGGGGCGTCGAAGGTCACGGAGTTCGGAACGCCCTCGACGGGGTTCACCAGCTCGGCGGTGTACGGGGCAGCGGAAGCCGCACCAGCGCCCACAACGGCTGCACCGCCGGCGAGAATGCCGGTCAGCGCGACGCGACGGGCGGTGTTCTTGGACGGTGCGGAATGGGCTCCCACGTGACGTTCTCCTTTAGATCATGCTCCACCGGTGTCCCGGAGTAGGTTGTGTGACCAGTTCCCTCACTGGCCGCCCACCCGGTCTCGCTCCGATGGCCTTCCCCGACCCCCGCCGTTTGCGAGTGTTGCTTTCGAGGTCTCAAAAAGATTACGAAATCGTGACGAGCGTGTCCAACACGTTTGGGAGCCGGAGGCGAATTTGGCGGCACGGTCCCGAAAATTCGACCTTTACGCTCATTCGGGAACAAAACGATCACAATTCTGCATCATTGGGTCGCAAGCTCATGCGCTGCGAATTTCGCGCGAAACTAAAATCATCCTTAGCGCGGACGGGCGCGAGGACGGCCACCGGGCACCCTTTCGTGTGACTTACGACACGGTTTTCGTTTTGGGCGTGTCCGCGTCGTTATCTGGCGGACGGCGCGCCGGCGGAGGCGCCTCCGAGCCCTTTCTGGCGTCCGCGCGTCGCGGCCAACGGACACTCCGGATACCTGCCGTCCCCTCCGACGCCGTGCCCCTCTTCGACCAACACGTCTCTGCAGACCCCGCAGATGGAATGTCGTCGCCCGCTCCTAGGCTCTGTAGCCATGTCCCCCAACGATCGTGGTGCCGCCCGGGCCGCGCAGCCGCTCGCGCGGACTCCGGAGCCGCGCCAGGAGTCGCTGTGGGAGGCGGAACCGCCGCTCTCGGAGACCTCGTTCGTCGTGGTCGACCTCGAGACGAGCGGCACGTCCCCGGGGAAAGCCGAGATCACGGAGTTCGGCGCCGTGCGCGTCCTCGGAGGCGAGGTCGTCGGGGAGTTCGCGAGCTTCGTTCATATCGGCACACCGCTCTCGCCGGAGATCGTCCGGCTCACCGGGATCACCGATGCCGACCTGCGCTCGGCTCCCCCGCTCGCCGAGGTCTTCCCCGCCTTCCTCGAGTTCGCTCGCGGCGCAGTGCTCGTCGCGCACAATGCGCGGTTCGACATGGGATTCCTCAAGGCCGCCGCCGAGCGGCTCGGCTACGAGTGGGACTTCTCCCCCGCGCTGTGCACGCTCGTGCTCGCCCGGCGCATTCTCCCCAAGGGCGAGACCCGCTCGTACCGGCTCGGGGACCTGGCGGCGCATTTCGGCGCCGGCACGACGCCCAATCACCGGGCCCTCTACGACGCACGCGCAACGGTCGACGTCCTCCACGGGCTCTTCGAGCGGGTGGGCAATTGCGGCGTGGCCACGCTCTCGGACCTCCGCGCGTTCGACAACAGGCTTTCCCCGGCGACGCGGCGCAAGGCCACGCTCACCGCCGCGCTGCCATCCGGTCCCGGCGTCTATATCTTCCGCGACTCGACTGGCGTTCCTCTCTACGTCGGCTCGTCGGTCGATGTGCGAGCGCGTGCCCGCTCATACTTTTCCGGTGGAGACAGCCGCACCCGGATGCGCACGATGGTCGGACTCGCCGAGGAGGTCGAGGCCATCGAGTGTGCGAACGAACTCGAGGCGTGGGTGCGCGAGGAACAACTCATCGATTCGCTCCAGCCGCCGTTCAACAGGCGCTCGCGGGCGCCGCGCAGGGGTTGGTATGTCGCGCCGGGTGCACGTGAGGGCACGGTTTCCGCGCGGCGCGAACCCTTCGATGGCTCCATCGGCCCCTTCCGCACGAAGGCCGAAGGGCGCGACGCCGCTCTTCTCATCGGCACGGAGCACTGGGGGGCCGTGGTCGCCGGGGAGCACGCAGGCGGGCTCGAGGCCGCGATCGAGGAGATCGAGGGGCTCGCCGAGAGCGGTCGCTTCGAGCGCGCGGCCCGGCGCCGGGACGAGCTCGCCCCGGCGATCTCCGCGCTCGGCGCCGTCCATTCCCTCGGCCCCCTCGCCGCCGTCGGCGAGATGATCCTGGCGCAACGGGCCGGGAGATCGTGGACCTTCGCCGTCATCCGCCATGGCCGTCTGGCCGGGGCCGGAACGCTGCCGCGGGGAGCGGATCTCGAGACGCATCTCGGGGCCCTGCGCGCGGCAGCGCGGCACATCGAGCCGGGACCCGGGCCGTTCTCGGGCGCGAGCCCTGCCGAGGCGCGGCTGGTTGCACGGTGGATGGACACCCGCCCCACGCGCATCGTCGCCGTAGAGGGCGAATGGTCCGAGCCCGCGCGCGGCGCTCAACGCCTCACCGAATGGGCAGAAACCGCCAGGACAGCCGCCCGCGAGGCGCGCAGAGCACTGGGATAATTCCGACAGTATTAAATGCGCCTCCTGCGCGCCTACCGCTACACCTCGTGCGCGGCGGTGCCGCGCAGGGCGGTTCAGGCGTTGACCGCCTCGCCGAACGACACCCACTTCGTCAGCACCGAACGAGCTGCGCCGGAGTCGATGGATTGCTCGGCGGCCGCGATCCCCTCGGCCATCGCGTCGCCGAAATCGACATCCAGCCCAGGGTTGCGGAAGGCGACGATGGCGGCGGCCGAGTTGAGCAACACGGCATCACGGACGGCTCCTCGCTCGCCGTCGAGCAGGCGCCGCGCGACCCCCGCGTTGACGTGCGAATCCCCGCCACGCAGCTCCTCGATCCCCGACACCGGCATCCCGAAGTCCGAAGGGTGGATCTCCGTGACGGCGAGTTCGCCGCCGTGGACCCTGACGACACTCGTGGGACCGGTCGTCGTGACCTCGTCCAGGCCATCCGAGCCCCTGACGACGAGCGTGTCCGTGCCCCGGAGGCGGAACACATCGGCCATCGTGCGTGTAAGCCCCTCGAAGGCACAGCCGATGAGGTTCCGGCGCGGCTGGAGCGGATTGGTGAGTGGACCGAGGATGTTGAAGACCGTGGGCACCCCGATCTCACTGCGCGCCTGACCGACATAGCGGAGCGCGGGATGGAAGACGGGCGCAAAGCAGAAGGTGATCCCTAGTTCGTCGAGGGCGCGGCCGACGTCCCGCGGGGAGAGGTCGATCGCCACGCCGAGCGCCTCTAGGACATCCGCGCCGCCGGATTTCGACGAGGCCGCCCGGTTGCCGTGCTTGGCCACGGGGATACCGGCGCCGGCGACGACGAGCGAGGACATCGTCGAGATGTTCACCGTGCCCTGCCGATCTCCGCCCGTGCCGACGATGTCGACGCAGTCCGAACCGGTTTCAGAGGGCACGCGGACGGCGAAGTCGACCATCACGTCCGAGAGGCCGGCGAGCTCCTCCGGCTCG